>JBDSHM010000255.1:0-9661 GCA_039918495.1 Sulfuriferula sp.
ACGCAGCGTCAACGGCGGCAATGTATGTTCGTACATCCATTTGCGTTTGCCGTCCTTGGCATCCAAGGCGTAAATACGGCCGTCTGCAGTGCGCGCCACAACGACGCCTTCGGCCACTTGCGGGACACCCAGAACCTCGCTGGATAGTTGCGCCTGCCAGCGGGGCTTGCCATTGCTATCGAATGCCAATAGCCGGCCTTTGGGTGTGCCAACCAGTTCCAGATCATCGCCTATGCCTACCCCGGCAGACAGCTTGTCACCGGTTGCAATATGCCAGACGGTGGCACCATTGCCGGCATCCAGCTTGGCCAGCTGGCCATCGTATCCTGCCACATAAATCGCATCGCTACTCAAGCCAGGCGCAAAGGCGTAGCCATGCGCTGCCCCTATCTTGGCCTGCCAGCCGGTCTTGAGATTGACTGTGGGCTTGAATTCCACCAGCGGTGTGGGTTTTTCTGCAGGTGAGCTGCTGCCGAACCAGTTCATGGGGTTCATGCTGGAACAACCGGCAAGTGCAGCGACGAGTGCGAATACGCTAATGCGTGGCACCATTTGGATGAGTTTGGTCATTTGGGTTCCCCGCCGAGGGCGTCGAGTTTGACTTCAATATATTTTCGGAATGGATTTTGTGCGTCGAGTTTTTCCAATGCGATTTTGTAACTGGCGCGTGCTTCTGAAATCTTGTTTTGCTGTACCAGCGCATCGCCCTTGAGATCATTGAAACGGGCAGTGAAGGCCTCATTGTAAGGCGCATTCAGCAGTTTAAGCGCCCCTGCCGGGTCTTTCTGCTGCAATAGCACGGCAGCCAGACGCAGCACGGCCATTTGCTTGATCCCGTCTTCTTTGGTGTGATCGATAACCCATCGCAACTGTGTTTCAGCTGTTTTCGTATCGCCTGCCTGAACGCTGTTGCTTGCGGAAATCAATGCAGCACGGCTTGCATAGGGTGTCCCGGCATATTTGTCGATGAGTGTGGCAGTATCATCCTTGATGATTTTGGGCTGGTTTGCCTGCAAGCCCAATTGTAATTCACCATATATGACGGCAGCCTGGGCAGATTTTTCATGCTGATGATACCGCCACCATTGTGCCCCTGCGGCGCCAATGATCACTAGGACCAATGCACCTGTTAGCAAGGTGCCATAACGTTTCCACCAGTCTTTGAGCGCGTCGAGTTTTTCCTGTTCTTCCAGATCGAAAGTCATGTTCAGTTCCTTGATTGCAAAATGGCGGTCGCTTCAGTGAGGCTGCAACGCGTTTGTTCAGCGTTTTCGCGCAAAGATTTCAGAGTAATACTGCCGGCAGAAGCTTCATCGTCGCCGATAATCAGCGCAAAACGCGCGCCGCTGGCATCGGCTTTTTTCATTTGGGCTTTGAAGCCGCCGCCGCCGCAGTGTAACACCACCCTCAAACCAGCTTGGCGCAAGCTGTTGGCAACCTGCCAGGCCAACACGCTAGCGGCATCGCCCTGATGCACGAGATAGGCATCAATAGGGATCGTTGGCGCGGTGAGGCCGGATTCTTCCATCAATGCCAATAAACGTTCCACGCCCATTGCGTAACCGCATGCGGGTGCGGGTTTGCCGCCAATCTGTTCGATCAGACTGTCGTAGCGGCCGCCAGCGCATACGGTGCCTTGAGCACCGAGCTTGTCGGTAACCCACTCGAATACGGTGTAATTGTAATAATCCAGTCCGCGTACCAGGCGCGGGTTGATGCGGTATTCGATACCATTGCTACGCAGCAGATCCTGTACATCCTCGAAGTGCTTGAGGGCTTCTTCGTCGAGGTCATCCATCAGTCGCGGCGCGGATTCAACCAGTGGCAGCATGGCCGGATTCTTGGTGTCGAGAATCCGTAGCGGGTTACTGTGCAGACGACGCTTGGCATCGGCGTCGAGCTGATCCTGATGGGCTTCGAAATGGGTGATCAGACGGGCACGGTGACGTGCACGACTGGCGGCATTGCCGAGCGTGTTGAGTTCAAGCGTGATGTCGTTCAGACCGAGACGCCGCCACAGGTCGGCAGTCATCACAATATGCTCGGCATCGATATCCGGTCCTGCGAAGCCAAGTGCTTCGACACCGACTTGGTGAAATTGCCGGTAGCGGCCTTTTTGCGGACGTTCATGCCGGAACATGGGACCGGCATACCACAATCGCTGCGGTGCGTTATAGAGCAGGTTATGCTGGATCACGGCACGTACACAGGCGGCCGTGCCTTCCGGGCGTAATGCGAGATGCTCGCCGTTCAGGGCGTCCTCAAATGCGTACATTTCTTTTTCGACAATGTCGGTGACCTCGCCGATAGCGCGTTTGAACAGGGCGACCTGCTCGACGATGGGCGTGCGAATTTCCCGGTAGCCGTAGGCGGCAAGCCAATCGTGTATCACCGCCTCAAAATGCTGCCAGCGCGAACTATGCTCGGGCAGGATGTCATTCATCCCGCGGATGGCCTGAATAGTGTCACTCATGTCTAAATTCGTTTCTTTTTCTATACCGGGCAGGGCATATCGTTTGATATTCTCGTACTCTGCGGTAATGGGTTTCAGGCAATGGCAATCGGTATGGTCTTGGGTTTATGGGCCGGTTGTCCGTCAGCGTAGTGAGTTTGTACATAGTCTTCGACTATCTGCTGAAATTCTTCGGCGATACGCTCACCCTTCAATGTCACGGTTTTTTTGCCATCCACATACACAGGTGCAACCGGTATTTCCCCAGTCCCAGGCAGGGAAATGCCGATATTGGCATGCTTGGATTCACCCGGTCCGTTCACCACGCAGCCCATCACCGCTACGCGCATGTCTTCGACGCCGGGGTGGTGATTGCGCCATATCGGCATCTGATCGCGCAGGTAGCGCTGGATATCCTGTGCCAGATGCTGAAATACGGTACTGGTGGTCCGACCGCAGCCGGGACAGGCAATAACCATTGGGGTAAACGAGCGTAATCCCATGGTTTGCAGGATTTCCTGCGCGACCACGACTTCCTGAGTGCGGTCGCCACCCGGTTGCGGCGTCAAGGAAATACGCAGGGTGTCGCCAATGCCTTCCTGCAGCAATATCGATAGCGCAGCGGTGGATGCAACAATGCCCTTGGAACCCATGCCTGCCTCAGTCAGACCCAGATGAAGTGGATACTCGCTGCGCGTAGACAGTTCCCGGTAGGTATTGATCAGATCCTGCACGCCGGACAGTTTGCAGGACAGAATGATGTGATCAGCGGGCAGGCCAAGTGCTTCGGCTTTATGTGCAGAGTCCAGTGCGGAGACAATGAGCGCTTCGCGCATGACCCATTCCGCTTCGCGAGGTTCGGCAAGTTTGGCGTTGTCATCCATCATTTTTGCCAGCAGCGCCTGGTCCAGGCTGCCCCAGTTGACGCCAATACGCACCGGCTTGTCATAGCGGCAGGCCGTTTCGATCATGGCTGCGAACTGCTCATCGCGCTTGCTGCCCTTGCCGACATTGCCGGGGTTGATGCGATATTTCCCCAGCGCTTCAGCACAGGCCGGCACGCTGGTCAGCAGTTTGTGACCATTGAAATGAAAATCGCCGATCAAGGGCACATTGCAGCCGCGCTGATCCAGCAAATCGCGTATGCGCGGCACCGCCTCGGCGGCCTCCTGGGTATTCACCGTGATCCGTACCAGTTCGGAACCGGCGCGCCAGAGTGCATAAACCTGTTCGGCCGTCGCTGCGATATCGGCCGTGTCCGTGTTGGTCATTGATTGCACCACAATCGGGGCATCGCCGCCGACTGCAATATTGCCGATTTGTACTTTGCGCGTGGAGCGACGTGGAATGTGAAAATCAAACATTGTTTACTCGATCGTCAGACGTGCGACATTCGTGCCGGGACGCGGTGTCAGGGTAACCGGTTTGCCGTTGTAGGTGACCGTGACGTCCGATGCATTGCCGATGATGGCATTAAAAGGAGCTTTACCCGACAACTGTGCGGTCTCCCCGGCGCGATAAATGCGCGAGGTTAGACGTCGTTTGGTGGCGTCGGTAATTTGTACCCAGGCGTCATGTGTAAAACTGAGCTGGATATGATCGCTGCCCTCCGATTGAGTGGATGTTTCGGCTGGCGTGGCGAGCGCGGCAGTTGATGGCGCTGGCTGGACAGTCTCGGGTTGTGGGATCGCCTGCGGCTTCTCCACGTTTGGCAGAGCGGGTGTCGGCGCTGCTTTTGGGGCGGGCATGGCTGGCTGCGGCACGGCTATGGGTGGTGCAGTAGATACCCCCTGCGAGGCACGGTCGGTGCTACGCAGCCATTGATACGCCGCCAGTGGCAGCGCAATCACAATGACCAGCGCCAGCAGGGTCAGTTTGAGCCAGTGTCGCGAGAGACTGCTGGTGAGTGCAATATCCTCATCGTGAATGGCGAGTGTTTCTGAAGTACCAGCCGGCGGCGTTTGCATGGCATCCAGCAGAGGTTGCGGATCAAGCTGTAACAGTCGCGCGTAGTTGCGTACGAAACCTCTGCTGTATATCGGGCCAAGGCTGGCGAAATCATCGTGTTCAATCGCTTCGATCTGGTTGGGCGTGAGTTTGAGGCGATAGGCGATATCATTCACGCTCATTCCTTGCGCCTGGCGGATGGCGGCAAGTTGTGCCCCTACAGATTGAGCGGCATGCTGACCAAACTGTTCGTCTACACTCATTCGTATTGCCCGCTCAATAGAAGCTGCGTTTCTGGCGCATCGGGGAAGTTCTTGCGTAATTGCAGGCCGTAGTTTGCCTCGGCATTGCGCTCGCCCATTTTTCGCATCAGACGTACTCCAAGCCAGAGTGCCTCGGCGCTGGGGCTGCTGACATCAAAATAGCGTTGAAGCAATGTGCGTGATTCGGTATAGCGACCTTGATTAAAATAAATGCCGGCAAGCTGCGACAGGGCTTGCGACTGATTGGGCTGGTACTTGAGCGCGCGTTCGAAATAAGTTACGGCGGCTGTCGGATTGCCCGCCTTCAGCGAACATACTCCGGCATTGGTGAGGGCGCGTTCCGGTGAGGGGTAGAGCGGATTGCGCAACGCCAGGTTGAATTGTGCGACGGCAGGCTCGTAGCGGCTGCGCGTACACAGAAACCAGCCGTAATTGTTATGTGTTTCGGAGTCGTTAGGCGCCAGATTGATGGCATGGAGAAAGTTGCTCTCCGCAGTTTTGTCTTCGTGCAGTTGCATGTATACCAACCCAAACATGCTGTAGGCGGGTGCATAGGTGCTATCAGCGCTGATGGCATCACGCAATTCCTGCAGCGCAATTGCATATTGAGCACGGGTGTAATAGTCGGCAGCAAGCTCGGTATGGATCCGTGCACGATTTTGCGCTTCGCTCAAGTTGCTGGTTGACGTCTGCTGGGAACTGAGGTCGGCACTGGGTGGCAGCGCACAAGCGCCCAGCAGCAGACTAATGAGCAGAACAGCAAATTTGTTCAATGTGATACCTCCATGCGGCGCATGACTCGCCGAGTTTTATCCTGGACCTGGCCGGCTAGTTGGCCACAGGCGGCATCAATGTCGTCGCCACGGGTTTTGCGTGTGGTAACGATATGGCCCGCCTGCATCAACATATCGCGAAAGCGGCGTATTGCATCATTGCGTGAACAGCGGTAACCGGAATCCGGGAACGGATTGAACGGGATCAGGTTGAATTTGCAAGGCACGTCGCGTACCAGTTCGATCAACTGGCGTGCGTGTTCGGGTTGGTCGTTAATACCATCCAGCATGACATATTCGAAAGTGACAAAATCGCGCGGTGCTTTTTCCAGATAACGCAGACAGGCATCCATGAGTTCAGCCAATGGGTATTTCCGGTTGATCGGCACCAGCTCGTCGCGCAGCGTGTCATTGGGAGCATGTAATGAAACCGCTAGCGCCACCGGGCAATCCTCGCGCAGCCGGTCCATGGCGGGTACCAGGCCGGAGGTACTGACCGTCACCCGACGCCGTGACAGACCATAGGCATGATCGTCGAGCATGATATTGAGCGCGGTGACAACGTTGGCGTAGTTTGCCAAAGGTTCGCCCATGCCCATCATGACGACGTTGGTGACGATGCGTTCCCCTTTCGGATCGCGCCTCATCGCGTGATTGGCCCACCATAACTGACCGATGATTTCAGCCACCGACAGGTTTCGGTTGAAGCCTTGCCGACCCGTGGAGCAGAAGGTGCACTCCAGTGCGCAGCCGACTTGCGACGATACGCACAAGGTGCCGCGCGTACCATCCGGGATGAATACGGTTTCCACGCCGTTCTGGCTACCCACATCCAGCAACCACTTGCGGGTGCCGTCCGCAGATGCCTGCTCCGCCATCATGCTGGGCGGAGTCACCGTAGCCAGTTGCCCGAGTTTCTCACGCAGGGACTTGGCCAGGTCGCTCATCTCGGCGAAATCCGCAGCGCCGAAATGGTGCATCCAGCGCATCACCTGCTTGGCGCGAAACGGCTTTTCGCCCAGTTCGGCGAAATAAGCGGCAAGGCCGGGCAGGTCGTAATCGAGCAGGTTAACGGGCATGGGTTGGGCGATTTAAAGGGGACAGACCGACTAGGATGCTTAACGCGAGTAAACGTTCAGTGCCGGGAAATAGTAGGCGATTTCAACGGCAGCGGTTTCTGCTGCGTCGGAGCCATGGACAGCATTGGCGTCAATGCTGGCAGCGAAATCGGCGCGGATCGTGCCGGCTTCGGCCTTTTTCGGATCCGTTGCGCCCATCAGGTCACGGTTTTTAAGAATGGCGCTTTCTCCTTCCAGAGCCTGTACCATGACCGGGCCGGAAATCATGAATTCCACCAGGTCCTTGAAGAACGGACGCTCGCGGTGGACCGCATAAAAGCCTTCAGCTTCAGCACGGGACAGATGCATCATGCGCGCGGCGATAATTTTCAGGCCGGCATCTTCAAAGCGCTGGTAAATTTTTCCGATTACATTTTTGGCAACTGCATCGGGTTTGATGATGGACAGGGTGCGTTCGACAGCCATTGCGGTACTCCGTGGATTTATAAAAGTTTTAGGGATGAAAATCCCGATCAAAATAGCACGAAATGCCCATAAAATAAAGGCCTTAGCAGGCGCCTTGAGTCCACTCAGGCAGTATGCCTGCTGCATCGGCCTGGGTCTGCCAGGCACAATCCGCACCGATTCCGGCTACCCATACGAGGGTGTCACCGCAAAACAACAAGGGTAGGTGATCACGTTGCCATGGCGGAATGGCGTATTCCTGCAATAAATTTTTCAGGCTGCGACGTGGTCGACGACAATCGGGGCGAAAATGTTCTCCTCCCTGACGCAGTCGGATGGTGACTGAAGCAGCCTGATCGAGTTTGGCACGATCCAGACCTTGACCGGTCATCCCGGAAAAATTCAGGATGCCGCCGATTTCTTTCAGGATAAGCTGCGTTTCACCTTGCCAACACCAATTCAGGGTGGATTTGAGCGGGTTAGTCCGGCTTGCCAAGTGTATCCATCCTTGATAACGATGCAGTTCCCAATTGGCATGATGGATGCATGGCTGGCTATCTGCACTGGCCTCGATAAGTTGTTCAAGCATGGTGCCCAGTCGCGCCTGACTAGGCATGGGAATGTGATTGAGCGCAAGAAAATAACGGAGCAGATTGCGCGCGCGCGCCGGGGCCAAAGCGGCCAGTTTGGTGCAATTCAAACGCTGGCCCTGAATGCAATCCGCCGCATCAAGTGTGGCGAGCTGGTCGAGCAAGTCTGCCGCTTCGGCAAGGTTGTGCGCGCTTCTTGAGAAAGTGGCACGCCACGCCGGGAATCGCTCACTCAAATGCGGTAAAACAGCATGGCGTAAAAAATTGCGATTGAAATGGATATCCTGATTGCTCTCGTCTTCTACCCACTGCAGCCCATGTTGCCGTGCCCAGGCTTCGATATCACTGCGATCGATATCCAGCAGTGGGCGGATATAAGGAGGTTGGGCCGCGGTTACGCGTAATACCGGCATGGCCGCCAGACCCTTGGCCCCTGCGCCACGCAGAAGTTGGAGGAGTAAGGTTTCTGCCTGGTCGTCACGATGATGGGCAAGCGCAATGAAGTCGGTATCGAGTTGCGCATAAGCGGCATAACGCGCTTGGCGCGCAGCGGCCTCCAACCCGAGTTGAGGGGCATCTTCAATGCGGATGGCTTGTATCCGCAGCGGAATATCATGAGCAGTGCATAGTGTACGGCAGGCATCAGCCCAGTCTTGTGCGTTGGGGCTGATCTGATGGTTGACATGGATGGCGCTGAGCTGAAACGGAAAGCTGGGTGCCAGTCGTGCCAGCAGGTCGAGCAATACGACCGAATCCATGCCGCCACTCAACCCCAGGGTGATGCGGGCACCTGGCGGAACGTATCGCGCCAATTGCACCCGAGCTGCTTCCAGCAAATTATTTGGCGGGCGTGTCCTTGAATCGGCCATAGCTCATCAGGCGCTCGTAACGAGTCTTGAGCAGGGTGTCGAGGGGTTGACTGGTGAGGTCGCCCAGAGCGTCCTGCAATGCGGTTTTCATGGATTGCATCATCAATGCGGGGTCGCGGTGCGCGCCGCCCAGTGGTTCGCCCACGATGTGATCAATCAGATCAAAAGATTTGAGTCGGGGAGCGGTAATGCCGAGTGTTTCTGCCGCGACCGATGCTTTGTCTGCGCTTTTCCATAAAATCGACGCGCAACCTTCGGGAGAAATGACGGAATAAGTCGAGTACTGCAACATCATGGTCTGATCGCCCACGCCGATCGCCAGCGCGCCGCCCGAGCCGCCTTCACCAATGATGGTGCAAAGAATCGGCGTTTTCAGTTCTGCCATAACGAACAGGTTGCGCGCAATGGCCTCGGATTGGCCACGTTCTTCAGCGCCAATGCCCGGATAGGCGCCGGGCGTATCAATGAAGGTCATCACCGGAACGCTGAATTTCTCGGCCAGTCGCATCAGGCGGAGTGCCTTGCGATACCCTTCAGGACGCGGCATGCCGAAATTGCGATAGATTTTTTCCTTGGTGTCACGGCCTTTCTGGTGGCCAATAAGCATCACGCTCTGGTCATTGAAACGTGCCAGTCCGCCGACGATGGCCGGATCGTCGCCATAGGCCCGATCACCATGCAACTCTTCAAAGTCGCTGAATAGTGCACCAATATAATCTAGCGTGTATGGACGTTGCGGATGACGGGCTACCTGGGAAATCTGCCAGGGCGTGAGTTTTGCGTAAATGTCTTTGGTGAGCTTTTCGCTCTTTTTTTGCAGGCGACCGATTTCTTCAGAGATATCCAGCGCAGAATCGTCCTGCACATAGCGCAGTTCTTCGATTTTGGCTTCCAACTCGGCTATCGGCTGCTCGAAATCCAGAAAGGTCGTTTTCATAGGCAGTCAGGGCCGTGAAAAAAGCGGCATTGTAGCCGATTCAGGCACCACGCTGCTGAATCGCGTAGCAGCCTGAACCACACACAGAATAATTGTTGTATTAATGATGATGGCCGTGTTCGCCGTGGGCATGACCATGAGTAATTTCTTCGGCGCTGGCGGCACGTACATTATCCACGTGGCAGGAAAATTTGAGCGTTTGCCCTGCCAGCGGATGATTGCCATCCACCATCACGGTATCTTCTGTCAGTTCGGTGACTGTATAGAGCATGAATTCTTCAGTACCCTCAGCCGCGCCTTCGAACTG
>JBDSHM010000256.1:0-1640 GCA_039918495.1 Sulfuriferula sp.
TGGCTTACGTCGCTGCAGGACGGTTGGATGGGTTTTGGGAAATTGGTCTGAATAAATGGGACATTGCTGCCGGTTGCCTGCTTATCCAGGAAGCAGGTGGCCTGGTGGGGGATTTCAATGGCGACGATAGTTATATCAACACCGGCAATGTTGTCGCCGGCAATCCAAAGATTTTTGCCCAGTTACTGCAAACCCTGGCGCCTCACCTGACAGCGGCATTAAAGTAGGCATAACGAGGCTGCCTCGTTATTTTGACGGTACTGGGATAGAATTTAATTTTTTGATTCAGAAAAGAATAAATGGCACTCATCGTACAAAAATACGGCGGCACCTCGGTCGGTAGCGTCGAACGCATCAAACAGGTGGCCGAACGTGTCGCCAAATTTAAAATGCTGGGACACCAAGTCGTGGTGGTGTTGTCCGCCATGAGCGGCGAAACCAATCGACTGATCAAACTCGCGCATGATATTCAATCACAGCCCGACGCTCGCGAACTGGACGTACTGGTCTCCACAGGCGAACAAGTCACGATTGCCTTGCTCGCCATGGCGCTCAAGGATCTGGGACTGAAAGCCAAGAGCTATACCGGTGCACAGGTACGTATTCTTACCGATAACTCGCATACCAAAGCACGCATCCTGAATATTGACGAACAGCATCTCCGCTCTGATCTTCAGGCCGGCAATGTCATCGTCGTGGCAGGTTTCCAGGGGGTCGATGAACACGGTAACATCACGACACTGGGTCGTGGTGGATCAGACACCACCGGTGTGGCGCTCGCTGCCGCATTAAAGGCTGATGAGTGTCAGATATATACCGATGTGGATGGCGTCTACACAACTGACCCGCGTATCGTGCCGGAAGCCAGGCGCCTCAAGACAGTCACGTTTGAGGAAATGCTGGAAATGGCCAGTCTGGGATCGAAAGTTCTGCAAATTCGCTCGGTCGAGTTCGCCGGCAAATACAAAGTCAAATTGCGGGTGTTATCCAGCTTTCAGGATGAAGGCGAAGGCACACTTATCACATTCGAGGAAGATGACAACATGGAACACGCTATTATCTCCGGCATCGCCTTCAATCGCGACGAGGCCAAAATCACCGTGCTTGGCGTGCCGGATACGCCTGGCGTTGCATATCAAATTCTGGGACCTGTCGCTAACGCAAACATTGATGTCGACATGATCATCCAGAACGTAGGCGCAAATAACACCACCGACTTCACCTTCACCGTACACCGCAATGACTACGTGCGCACGCTACAACTCTTGCGCAACATGCAGGCCGGCATTGGAGCGCGTGAAATATCAGGTGACGACAAGATCACCAAAGTTTCCATTGTCGGCGTCGGCATGCGCTCCCATGTAGGCATTGCCAGCAGCATGTTCAAGGCCCTGGCCGAAGAAAGTATCAATATCCAGATGATTTCCACCTCCGAGATCAAAATTTCTGTTGTCATCGACGAAAAATATCTCGAACTCGCCGTGCGTGTTCTGCACAAAGCTTTCGGGTTGGAAAAAGCCGCATAAATTTGACCAGTGGCGCGCAAAAAGCTATCATTGCGCGCTGTCTCAAACGGAGAGATGGCCGAGTGGTCGAAGGTACTCCCCTGCTAAGGGAGCGTAGGGTTTATAGCCTTACCG
>JBDSHM010000257.1:0-6666 GCA_039918495.1 Sulfuriferula sp.
GTCAAGGTCTATGGGGGAGACAACTGGCTGCCTGATGAAACAGTCGCGGCTGTGCGCGAATATGTGATTTCCATCAAAGGACCCCTGACGACACCGACTTCCGGCGGCATGCGCTCCCTGAATGTGGCATTGCGCCAGTTATTGGATCTGTACGTGTGCTTACGCCCTGTACGCTATTTCGATGATGTACCCAGTCCGGTTAAGGCACCTGAAAAAGTGGATATGGTTATTTTCCGTGAAAATACCGAGGACATATACGCAGGAGTGGAATGGGAAGCCGGTACGGACGAGGTAAAGAAGGTCATCACCTTTCTGCAAAACGAGATGGATGTGAAAAAAATCCGTTTTCCGGAAACTTCGGCTATCGGTATCAAGCCGGTCTCGGTGCAAGGTAGTGAACGCCTGATCCGTCGAGCAATTCAGTATGCCATCGATAATGGTCGCACATCCGTTACCTTGGTTCACAAGGGAAATATCATGAAGTTCACCGAAGGTGGCTTCAAAAAATGGGGCTATGAATTAGCCAAACGTGAATTTGGTGCGGTTGAGATTGATGGCGGTCCATGGTGCAAATTGCCCAATGGCATTGTCATCAAGGATGTGATCGCCGATGCTTTCTTGCAGCAGATACTGCTGCGTCCTGATGAGTATGATGTGATTGCAACGCTCAATCTTAACGGCGATTACATCTCGGATGCGCTTGCAGCCGAAGTGGGGGGGATTGGTATAGCGCCAGGTGCCAATCTGTCGGATTCCGTGGCCATGTTTGAGGCCACGCATGGTACGGCGCCAAAATATGCGGGCAAGGATTACGTGAATCCGGGTTCCATCATTCTTTCTGCAGAAATGATGCTGCGCCACCTTGGTTGGACGGAAGCTGCAGATGTCATCATAGCGAGCATGCAACGTACTATTTCGGCTAAAACGGTAACCTACGATTTTGCCCGTTTGATGGAGGGTGCCACACAGGTGTCGTGTTCGGCATTTGGCAAAGCGATGATTGCACAGATGTAAATCACTCCGGCCCGGCATATTCGGTGCGAACATGCTCGGGTTGGGGTGGTGGCTCAATGCCGTTACCACGTAGCAGGTTGATTAATTCGTCGGCAATTTCGCCAAGCTCGTCGCGCATGGCTTCCAACCCCTGCAATAAATGAGCTGCCTCAGTCGGTAACATGCCGATTTGTGCAGTCTGTTTATCGAGTGCAGAAATATTCATGATGATCCCCTATTTAGTAACCGGCTGGTGTGCACCCGGCTCCCAGGCATGAGGTGGTTGGCGGAATTGATTTCCCGCATCATAGTGGGCTTCGTTAAGCAGGTAGGAAAAATTCAATAGCGCAGTTTGCGCATCTTCGGCATGCTGAATGACGGTTTTGGCAAGTTCACGTGCCTGTTTCTGCGTCATGTCCAGAAGCAGGGATCCATCGGGTTTAACTTCAATATGCATGTTCGTGTCCTTCTAAAGGCGATTGCTGATGTTTCAATCTAGCACAGCCTCTTTGAAAAGCCAGAATACAAAAATTCGGGACGAAAAAAAACGCGGAATCGAATTCCGCGTTTTTAAGTAATCGGTGAGCCGATTTATGCAGGCTGAATGTTCGATGCCTGTTTGCCTTTTGGGCCTTGAGAGACCTCGAATTGGACTTTTTGACCTTCCTTCAGGGTTTTGAAGCCACCCATGTTGATAGCGGAGAAATGAGCGAAAAGATCTTCGCTGCCATCATCCGGGGTAATGAACCCAAAGCCTTTAGAATCATTGAACCACTTTACAGTTCCAGTTGCCATTGCTACTTCCTTGATAAAAACAGGCCAAAACGGCCAGGGACTTGTTTGAAAATCAAGATCGCACAACGGCAGTACCAGACTTGCAGGAACCTTGATGCCAAACTCCAGATTGCTTTTTACGCCTGCCTAGTTGATTTGGCAAGTGTCTTGCAAATCTTTTTTTAGTGAATAGCACTTGAAAATTTCGCTCCAGTCGTCAAAATGGTTCCTGACTATCCGGAAACTATCCAGCGCCATGGCAACCAAGCACCGCGATGACACCGTTCTGGAAGCAAGCGAAACAAAACTCAAGCCGCCACCTTTGTATAAGGTAATGTTGTTGAACGATGACTACACGCCAATGGATTTTGTGGTACTTGTGATACAGAATTTTTTTTACAAGAGCCGTGAACAGGCTACGCAAATCATGCTCAAAGTACATAGGGACGGCATGGGAGTGTGTGGCGTATTTCCCCGCGATGTTGCGGCAACCAAGGTAGAGCAAGTGGTCGGGTTCGCCCGCCAGCATGAGCATCCGCTGCAATGCGTGATGGAGGAAATTAAATGATTGCCCAGGAATTGGAAGTTAGTTTGCATATGGCGTTCATGGAAGCGCGGCAAAAGCGCCATGAATTTATTACAGTGGAACACCTGTTGCTGGCGATGCTGGATAACCCGTCCGCCGCAGAAGTGCTGCGTTCATGCGGCACCAACACTGAAGAATTACGTCAGGGACTGGCGGATTTCATATCCGAGCATACCCCGACTGTTACCGGTAGCGAGGAGGTGGATACCCAACCTACACTAGGGTTTCAACGCGTCATTCAACGTGCCATTTTGCATGTGCAATCCTCGGGTAAAAAAGAGGTAACCGGTGCCAATGTGCTCGTAGCCATTTTTGGCGAGAAAGATTCGCACGCTGTGTATTTCCTGACCCAGCAGGGGGTCTCACGCCTGGATGTGGTGAATTTTATTTCTCATGGTGTGAGTAAGGTGCCACAAGGAAGCGCTGCGCGCCCTGAAGCGACACCTGAGGCCGGAGAGGAAGCGGCGCCCGCTACGGCGCTGGAAACTTACACGCAGAATCTGAATGTACAGGCCCTGGCAGGAAAAATTGATCCGCTGATCGGGCGAGCGCTGGAACTGGAGCGTGTTATCCAGACATTGTGTCGGCGCCGCAAGAACAATCCTTTGCTGGTAGGTGAAGCTGGGGTCGGTAAAACGGCCATTGCTGAAGGTCTTGCGCGGCGTATTGTCGAAGGTGTGGTGCCGGATGTGCTGGCGGATAGCACGGTCTATTCGCTGGATATGGGTGCTTTGTTGGCTGGTACAAAGTATCGCGGTGACTTCGAACAAAGGCTGAAAGCGGTACTGAAACAGCTATACGAAAATCCACAGGCAATTCTGTTTATCGACGAGATTCATACGCTGATTGGTGCCGGTGCGGCTTCAGGCGGGACCTTGGACGCCTCTAATTTGCTTAAGCCGGCGCTCTCATCCGGCCAGCTTAAGTGTATCGGTGCTACTACCTACAACGAATACCGCGGTATTTTTGAAAAAGACCACGCCTTGTCACGGCGTTTTCAGAAAATCGATGTCAATGAGCCCTCAGTCGAGGAGACCATCGAGATTCTACGGGGCTTGAAATCACGTTTTGAAGCCCATCACGGGATTAAATATACTGCTACGGCGCTTTCCACCGCAGCAGAATTGTCAGCGCGTTACATTAACGATCGCCATTTGCCGGACAAGGCGATTGATGTGATAGACGAAGCGGGTGCAGCACAGCGGATTCTGCCAAAATCACGGCAGAAGAAAATTATCAGCAAGCGCGAGATCGAAGAAATCGTTGCCAAGATAGCGCGGATTCCATCTAAAAATGTGACCAGCGATGATCGCGATGCCCTGAAAAATCTCGACCGTGATCTCAAAGCTGTTGTATTCGGGCAGGAAAAGGCGATTGATTCACTGGCAGCTGCGATCAAGATGGCACGTAGTGGTTTGGGTAATCCGCAGAAACCGATCGGCTCGTTCCTGTTTTCAGGTCCAACCGGAGTGGGTAAAACTGAAGTGGCGCGCCAGCTGGCCTACACCATGGGTATCGAGTTGATTCGCTTCGATATGTCCGAATACATGGAACGTCATGCGGTATCGCGTTTGATCGGTGCTCCGCCAGGGTATGTAGGATTTGATCAGGGCGGTTTGTTGACCGAGGCGATTACCAAGCACCCCTACGCGGTGCTACTGCTGGATGAAATCGAAAAAGCGCACCCGGATGTATTTAATGTGCTGTTACAGGTGATGGATCACGGTACGCTTACCGACAACAATGGTCGCAAGGCAGACTTTCGTAATGTTGTGATTGTCATGACGACCAATGCGGGTGCCGAATCGCTCAACAAATCCGGTATCGGTTTTACGCTGGGTAAGCAGACCGGAGACGAAATGGCCGATATCAAGCGGACTTTTACCCCGGAATTTCGCAATCGGCTGGATGCGATGATTTCATTTTCACCTTTATCCGAGGAAGTAGTCCTGCGCGTCGTGGACAAGTTTCTGATGCAGCTGGAAGATCAGTTGCACGAGAAAAAAGTTGAAGCGACGTTTACAGATGCGCTCAAGGCGCACCTCGGCAAACGAGGTTTTGATCCATTAATGGGCGCGCGCCCTATGGCCAGACTGATCCAGGATGAAATTCGCCGGGCGCTGGCGGATGAATTGCTGTTCGGCCGGTTGGCGAATGGCGGTAATGTGGTCGTCGACGTGGATGAATCCGGCACGATCAAGCTGTCATTTGATGAGGAAAGCGTACCGGTCTGAATGGCGTCCAGGTCAGTAACGCTGCGGGCCGACTTCTGCAGAGAAGTCGGCCTTTTTTTGTCATGATATTTTTGTAATTCAATTGGTCTATTGTTTGCTTGTGTTTAGCAACAGATAATACAAATCATGACACGGGGTTATGCCATGATCATTAATCGTGGGAATTTAGGGAGAAAGTTCGGATGAAGTCGTACCCATTCATGTATAGGGTGTCACTGGTGGTATTGTTGTCGATTGCGTTCACCGGTTGCAGCAAGCAGGAAAAAGCACCTTCAGCTATTGCCAGCGTGAACGGAACAGTCATTTCACGTACACAATTCGATCAGGCTCTGTCGCGTTTGAATCTTGCACCGCAAAATTTGACGCCACAGGCAAAAGATCAAGTGGTACAGGCGCTCGTGGATCAGGAGCTTGTGGTGCAGGCGGCCAACGCCAAAAAACTGGATCAGGACCCGACTGTACAACAATCGTTGAAAGCAGCACATGATCAGATATTGTCACAAGCTTATCTGCAACAAGTGGGAAAGAGCGAAGCAAAACCCACCGAGGCGGACATGGATGCTTACTATAAACAGCATCCGGAATTGTTCAGTCAGCGGCGTATCTATAATTTACAGGAGCTGGCAATTGTCGCTTCAAAGGACAAGCTTGCCGACATCAATAACCATCTCGAGTCCAGTCACGATCTGAACGATTTTGTGAATTGGTTACATACTCAGAATATCCCATTCCGTACCGGTAGCGGGACCAAGACGGCGGAGCAATTGCCTTTAAATATACTGCCACGCATGCAGACCATGCAAAATGGTCAATTGCTGGCGCTCCCCTCGGCAAACGGAATAACGGTATTGCAGATTATCTCCAGCCAATCGGCGCCAATAAGCTTCGACAAAGCCCATGCGCTAATTGAAAATTATTTGTCCGTCACCCGTCAGCGTGCGGCAGCGACGGCCGATATTAAAAAACTGCGTGATACCGCAAAAATTGATTACATGGGCGAATTTGCCGAGATGGGGAAAACGGCGCAGGCCAACCCCGGAAACGGCACTTCGGGGTTACCGGAAATTAAATAAAGCTTACAGGAAATTGCCATGATTCTAGTCACAGGTGGTGCCGGTTTTATCGGTGCAAATTTCGTATTGGATTGGCTTGCAGACTTCGATGAGTCTGTCCTCAATCTCGACAAACTGACCTACGCAGGTAATCTGCATAATCTTGCCAGTTTAAAGGACGATGCTCGTCATGTTTTTGTACAAGGCGATATTGGCGACCGTACTTTGATTGCAAGCCTTCTGGCTGAATATCGACCGCGCGCCGTGATCAATTTTGCGGCTGAAAGCCATGTGGATCGTTCTATTCACGGCCCTGAAGATTTCATCCAGACCAATGTGGTCAGCACTTTCCATTTGCTGGAAGAAGTCCGGGCATACTGGAATGCGATGGAGGAAAAAGAAAAAAACGCGTTCCGCTTCCTGCATGTCTCCACTGACGAAGTATATGGCTCGCTCGGCCCGGGAGACGCTGCCTTTACCGAGACCACTGCCTATGCACCTAACAGCCCGTATTCGGCTTCCAAGGCCGCGTCCGATCATCTGGTGCGTGCTTATCATCACACCTATGGCTTGCCGGTGCTGACTACCAACTGTTCCAATAATTATGGTCCATACCAGTTTCCGGAAAAGCTTATCCCGCTGGTCATGATGAATGCGGTGGCGGGCAAAGCGCTGCCGATATACGGTGATGGGCTGAATGTGCGGGATTGGCTCTATGTCGGCGACCATTGCAGTGCTATCCGTACGGTATTGTTAAAAGGCAAGCCCGGCGAGGTATATAACATTGGTGGCTGCAACGAAAAAACCAATATCGACGTAGTCAAAACCATCTGTACCATGCTCGACGCGCTGCATCCGGCTTCACCCGTTGTTCCGCACGAAAAACTTGTTACTTACGTCAAGGACCGTGCGGGTCATGACCGTCGCTACGCTATCGACGCAAGTAAAATCGAGCGGGAACTGGGTTGGCTGCCTCAGGAAACTTTTGAGACCGGCATTCACAAAACAGTGGCCTGGTACCTGGACA
>JBDSHM010000258.1:0-6368 GCA_039918495.1 Sulfuriferula sp.
CTCAAAGACGCGGATGAAACAGTCAAACTGGGCATGAGCGCCAGCCTGCTGTTAGCCGGTGCAGGCAACAGCCTCCCCACCACTTCACTCCCCCCTGGTGCTTTGTTCCAGAGCGGGCAACTGCCTGCTGTATGGGTAGTCGACGCACAGCATCTGATCCACGCCGTGCCGGCTGAAGTGGTGCAATACCGCAGCAATGCCGTTCTTGTACGCGGTGCCTTGACACCCGGCAGCCAGGTGATTGCGGCAGGTGCCCACAAGCTGCTGGCCGGACAGAAAATTCAACCTGTACCTTATGACGGCGTCTCTCCCGTAGGTGCGGGGAGCCGCCTGTGAGCCGATTCAATCTGTCTGAATGGGCACTAGCGCACCGTAATTTCGTACTTTACCTGATGGTGCTGTTTACCGTTCTGGGGGTGCTTGCCTATGGCAAGCTGGGTCAGTCCGAAGACCCGCCATTCACCTTCAAGGTCATGCTGGTGCAGGCTTACTGGCCGGGCGCAACCGCCCATGAGATGGAACAACTGGTCGCCAATCCCATTGAAAAAGCGCTGCTGGAATCGCCCCACATCGACACCGTAAAAAGTTTTTCGCGCCCCGGCTCGACGCAAATTTTCGTCACAGGCAAGGACGCCACGCCTCCTCGTGACATTCCGGATATGTATTATCAGGTGCGCAAACGTGTCGGCGACATTCAGCATGATCTGCCGCAAGGCGTAATCGGGCCTTACTTTAACGACGAATTCGGGGAAACCTACGGCAATGTATTCGCGCTTACCGGCGATGGGTTCAGCCTTGCCCAATTGCGCGATACAGCTGACCGGATGCGCAAGGAGCTATTGCGCGTACCGGGCGTGGCCAAAGTGGATGTGATCGGCGTGCAGGACGAGAAAATTTACGTCGATCTTTCCAACCAGAAACTGGCCAATCTGGGATTCAACGCCAACGAAATCATCACCGCGCTGCAAGCCTGGAACAGCATGACGCCTGCAGGCAGCTTCGAAACGCCGACGGATCGTATCTATCTGCGCCCGAGCGGTAAATTCCGCACAGTTGAACAAATCCGCGATCTGCCGATACGCGTAGGCAATCGTACTGTGTTGCTGAAAGACGTCGCCGAGGTTAAACGCGGCTATGCCGATCCCGCACAACCCGAGATGCGTTATGAAGGCACACCGGCAATCGGTATTGGGGTATCCATGCAGGCGGGTGGCGACATCATCGCGCTGGGCCGGCATCTTGATGCCGACATTCTCCGTATCGAAAAACAACTCCCTGCCGGATTGGTGCTGCATCGGGTCAATGACCAGCCACGCGCCGTACGCGCCTCGATTGGCGTATTCCAGCGCTCCGTTGCTGAAGCCGTTTTTATTGTGCTGGCAGTGAGTTTTTTCAGCCTCGGCCTGCGTGCGGGCACCGTCGTGGCACTCTCCATTCCGCTGGTCCTGGCGGCAACCTTTCTCCTGATGAACATCTTTGACGTCGGCCTGCACAAAATCTCGCTCGGCGCGCTCATCCTGGCACTTGGTCTGCTGGTGGACGATGCCATTATTGCGGTGGAAATGATGTCGGTAAAAATGGAACAGGGTTTCGATCGCATCAAAGCAGCCAGTGCCACTTATTCCACCACCGCATTTCCCATGCTCACCGGTACACTGGTGACCGCGGCCGGTTTTTTACCGATTGCGACCGCACAATCCACCGTAGGCGAATATACCCGCTCGCTGTTCGAAGTCGTGACCATTGCGCTGCTACTGTCATGGCTGGCTGCCGTGGTAGTGATTCCCTATCTGGGTTACAAATTACTTCCCAACCCGCATCAAGATGAAGCAAAGCCGGCTCGCTTCGCTGGCTTGCGGCGCAAAATCCGGTCAATCAGCGCCCGCCAGCATGCGCTGGGAGAAATGTTTTACAAACGCTTTCGGGAAGTCGTGACATGGTGTGTTACCCGACGCAAAACCGTCATTCTGATCACACTGCTGGGGTTCATCGGCGCAGTAGTCAGTTTCCAGTTTGTTCAAAAACAATTTTTTCCGGACGCTACCCGGCTGGAACTGCTGGTCGATCTGAAATTGCCCGAGGGTAGTTCCCTTGTCGATACTCAACGTCAAGTCGCCAAACTGGAGTACTGGCTCAAGCAACACAAAACCGGAATCGATAATTATGTGGCCTATGTTGGCAGCGGCTCGCCGCGTTTTTATCTACCATTGGATCAGCAGTTACCCGCAGCCAATTTTGCCCAGTTCGTGATCACTACTCAAAACATCCAGGTCCGCGAACATTTGCGCAACCAGCTCATCGCCTTGCTTGATGGCGGCGAATTCGCAGCATTGCGCGGCCGCGTACTACGCCTGGAAAATGGCCCGCCGGTCGGCTTCCCAGTGCAATTTCGCATCTCTGGCGACAATTTCGATACTTTGCGTCATATCGCCGACCGGATGGCGGCGGATATGCGTGCCAATCCAAATTTGCGCAATGTGCAAATGGACTGGGGCGAGCGCTCCAAAGCGATTTTTCTGGATGTAGATCAGGCGCGTGCGCAGACACTCGGCGTCACGCAGCAAAGCCTTTCGCAGCTTTTGCAAACGGCCATTCAGGGTGCCGACATCACAAGCTACCGCGAACGCGACCAACTCATCGAAGTGGTATTGCGAGGTGCACCGCTGGAACGCGAACACCTGGGACTGCTCGCCAATCTCAACGTTCCCACAGCCAGCGGCAAAACGGTGCCGTTGTCGCAAATTGCCACACTGCGTTATGGCATGGAGGAAGGTCTGATCTGGAAACGCAATCGGGTACCGACCATCACTGTAATGGGTGACATATACAACACCATACAAGCGCCCACCGTGTCGGCTCAACTGGAGCCGCAGATGGATAAAATCCGGGCGACGCTACCGCTCGGTTACCGGCTTGAAACGGGTGGCGCCACCGAAGAGAGCGCAAAAGCCAATACATCCATCAATGCGGGGCTACCGATTTTTCTGGTGGCCGTATTGACCCTGCTGATGCTGCAGCTGCAAAGTTTCCAACGTGTTGTGATGGTGGTACTGACCGCGCCGCTTGGGCTCATTGGCGTAGCAATGGCGCTATTACTGACCCATCGTCCGTTCGGTTTTGTCGCCATGCTGGGTACACTTGCACTGAGTGGCATGATCATGCGGAATTCAGTGATACTGATTGACCAGATCGAACGCAACATCAGCGAAGGACAAGCACCCTGGGACGCCATTATTGAGGCAGCCGTGCGCCGTTTTCGACCCATCATGCTCACTGCGATGGCCGCCATACTAGCCATGATCCCGCTATCGAGTGACGTATTTTTCGGACCGATGGCGACTGCCATTATGGGTGGCCTGTTCATCGCCACAATATTGACCTTGTTGTTTCTGCCTGCACTGTATGCGGCCTGGTTCCGTGTCAGGCAGCCTGAGAATCAACGCACCTGACACACCGTTTTGCAAGGATAAATCATCATGAGCAATCATAGCTGCGATCACGATCCTGCCGGCCACCCTGTCCCGGGTAGCATCGGCATTCCACGCCAGGGAGAATTCAATCCTGCCGCATTCGAGCAAGCCGTTACCGATTTGTTATTGGCCTGCGGGGTCAATCCGGATAGCACACACACCGGCAAAACGGCACAGCGCGTGCGCGAGTTGTGGCAAAAGCGCCTGCTTGGCGGCTATGCCATTGACCCTGCCGAAGCACTCGGCGAAGGCTTCGAGGACAATCGCCAAGACATGGTCGTGGTGCGCGGCATTGCCATCCACGGTGTTTGTCCACATCACCTCGTGCCATTTCGCGGCGTCGCGCACGTCGCTTACATCCCTGGTGGACGACTGCATGGCTTCGGCCGTATCGCCCGGCTGGTGGACGCCATCGGCCACCGCTTCACCTATCAGGAATGGATGACACGCGACATCGCCGAGGCATTGATGACGCATGGCAAAGCGCTAGGCGCGGCATGCATCATCGAAGCCGAACAATTGTGCCTATTGCTTGGTGAAGACCGACGCGGTGACGAACGCGTAGTGACCCAGGCATTTACGGGTTGTTTTGACACCAATAACCAGACACGCAACGAATTTTTACGCGCACTGCAGGGATGAAAAATTATTTGAAGCGGCAACCGGCTACGACATGGAGAAGCGGAACTTAATATTGGTCGAGCATTTGAAATTTTGGCGTACATCTCGGCATGACTAGATCAGGCTTGCTCATTGCCACAACGGTACGTTCGAGTGAAAATTTCTGCATGGAGGCTTTCATATGAAACCTCACATCACCCTTATCACACTGGGGGTAGACGATCTGGAACGCTCCGTAGCGTTCTACAAAGACGGTCTCGGCTTCGCAACGAAGGGCATCATCGGAACGGAGTTTGCGAACGGCGCCGTTGCCTTCTTCAAGCTTGAATCCGGTTTGAAATTGGCGCTTTGGCCCCGCAAGAGCCTTGCTGCCGACACCGGGTTAACGGTTCAGGCACCAAGTCCGACCGAGTTATCCATTGGGCACAATGTCGCTTCGGAAGCCGAAGTCGATGCTGTCATGACAGTGGCTGAAAAAGCCGGCGCAAGAATCATCAAACCTGCGCAAAAAACTTTCTATGGCGGCTACGCCGGATACTTCCAGGACCCTGACGGCCATTTATGGGAAGTGGCGTATGCGCCTGATTTAGAGGGGCTTGAGTAGGTATGACCCCATGCGGCGCTATTTCCGTTTTCCCATTGCCTCAGCGTTTTAAAAGCATGATTGTGGCTGCCTTAACCGCCACATCTGGCGATAAGCAGAGGCCAGCCTACTGCGTGTAGATCACCATAATTTCGCGGTCAGACTGTGTCTGGCGCGCAACAAATGCGCATATGGGCTTGCAAGTCTGCCAAATTTCCACAACAATCCACATCGGCACTTTGACCACAACAACCGGGAGTCACACATGAACCGTAAAGAACTGATTGACACACTGGCAGCAAAAACCGGCGGCACCAAGGCTGACGCTGACCGTAACATTGCAGCCCTCATCGAAATCGTCACGGCCACGCTGAAGAAAGGTGACAATGTCGCACTGGTCGGCTTTGGTACATTCGAAGTTCGCAAGCGCGCAGCGCGTACCGGCCGCAACCCTGCCACCGGCGCAGAACTCAAGATCAAGGCATCCAAAGCACCTGCATTCAAAGCCGGCGCAACATTGAAGGCTGCCGTGAACGGCGCAAAGAAGTAAATCACTCAAAGACCGGCAGTGATCTGCCGGTCTTGTGCAACAAACATGTATCCAGTCCTCTGATCCAGACATGGGACGCCGCAATCACTATCATGTGTATGTAATCGAATTGTCCAAGGATGTGCTTTACGAAGGACGATTCAAGAAATCCAACCCCACTTACATGATCGGAAAACCTTGTGTGTATGTCGGCATGACGGGACTGGATCCCGACGTACGTTTCGATAAACACAAGGCAGGCATCCAGTCCAATCGCTACGTGAAACAATTCGGCCTGCGCTTGTTGCCCGACCTCTATGAAGTTTATAACCCAATGCCTTATGAAGGTGCCCGGGATATGGAGGTGGAACTGGCAATCGGCCTGCGTGAAGCAGGTTATGGTGTTTGGCAAGCCTGAGTTCGTAGTCGTCGCGATTTTGGTAGTTTTTGACCACTCGGTATTACACATTACTGAATAAAAAACCAGATGCTGGCAACCGCATTGGCGAGATCGGTTTTTTACAATTCAGACACATTCTGACGCACGATGGCGGCACTGCTACAGCAAGTGCTTTGCTTTTTCTTGTTTCAGCGCACCACCTCTGTGCACAATGGCTATACTGAATTCATGTCAGTGCCACGCAATTGCACTATTTACCCTCAACCCTGTCCAAAGTTTGACGTTATGTATTTGGCATGCGCCTTGCTGGAGACAATGCAACACCCGATTGATCAACAATTAGGAGTTCGTCATGGGTCTATTCAATCAGTACATCGAACGCTACCGCCACGAGGAAGAAGAATGCTCGCTGGAGGAATTTCTTGATATTTGCAAACAGGATTCGTCGGCCTACGCCAGCTCAGCCGAGCGCATGCTGATGGCGATCGGCGAAGCCGAGCTGCTCGATACCCGTCTCAATCCGCGTATGTCGCGCATTTTTTCCAACAAGGTCATCAAGGTCTATCCGGCATTCAAGGATTTTTACGGCATGGAGGAGACCGTCGAGCAGATCGTGTCCTACTTCCGTCACGCCGCACAGGGGTTGGAAGAGCGCAAGCAAATTCTCTATCTGTTGGGACCGGTTGGCGGCGGCAAATCGTCACTGGCAGAGAAACTAAAACATCTGATGGAAAAAGCGCCGTTCTACGCGATCAAGGGTTCACC
>JBDSHM010000259.1:0-4161 GCA_039918495.1 Sulfuriferula sp.
GTCAGGTTCACCGTCGCCGTCGAAGTGCCGCCCTGACCATCGCTCACCGTGTAGGTGAAGCTGGCGGGTCCGTTGTAATTGGCGTTCGGCGTGAAGGTGACGTTGCCTCCGGCAAGACTCACCGTGCCGTTGACCGCGCCCTGCACGCTGGTCACGGTCAGCGTGTCACCGTCCACGTCGGTGTCGTTGGCCAGCAGCGTGCTGGCAGCCACCACGAAGGCGGCGTCTTCGTTGGTGCTGGCTGTGTCGTTGACCGCTACTGGTGGATCGTTGACTGCGTTCACCGTAAGGTTCACAGTCGCGGTGGAGCTGCCGCCGGCTGCCCCCAGATAAGCGGTTGCTTCGACATCAAACTTGTACGGTGCCAAGCCCTGAATTCCCAGCGCCGCCCAGTCTCGCGATGGGCCGGTACCAAAATCATGACGTACGCCTGTCATTACCGTCCAGAAGGGCGAGAAGGTGTGGCCCCACAGCAATTCCGCTTCAGCATCCTGAATTTTTCCTTTGGCCTGCTGACCTTCACTGCGAATCCACAGCTGGTTCAGATCGTGGCCGAAGCGAAAGCGCCCATCCCATACCATGCTGTCATGCTTGCCATGGACATATTCCAGCTTGTCGAGCAGGAGTTTGGCGATCAGCGGATCATCTTCCATATGCATGCTATCCATGTCTATGCCATAGGCAGCGTAGGACTTGCCTGCCGAGCCATCGCTGCTCGGCAGGCTGCCTACGGGAGGGGCTGGGGGCGTTGCGGGTGGCTGCTTGCTGGCGGTTTTGTCCATGCCTGGCATGTCAGCCATCCCGGGCATGTTTTTCATGGCATCTGCATCCTGTTTTTTATTCGGTTTTTTGTGGCCAGTATCAGGTGCTGAAGTTGACATGTCATGTCCGGACATCGGCATTGACATCGGTTCCTGGGCAAACGCAGCTCCGCTCAGCGGGAACAGCGTGCACAGCAATATCTGCGCTAACGGTTTGAGGTTTTTCATTGCAATGATCTCCGTTGTTTCACAGATTAAGCGACCACGACGGCGCGGAACATGCCGGCTTCCATGTGGTAGAGCATGTGGCAGTGATAGGCCCAGTTGCCGCGCGCATCGGCACTGACCCGATAGCTGACGCGGTGCCCGGGGGCCACGCTGATGGTGTGCTTGCGCACCTGAAAATTACCATCGGGGTTTTCCAGCTCGCTCCACATGCCGTGCAGGTGTATGGGGTGATGCATCATGGTGTCGTTGATGAGTACGATGCGTAAGCGTTCGCCATATTGAAACAATATCGGCTTGGCTTCAGAGAAAGGCACGCCATTGAAAGACCACATATAACGGTCCATATTGCCGGTCAGATGCAATTCTATTTCGCGCGTCGGATTGCGCGGATCGAGCGCGCCGCCTATGGTATGCAGATCGGCATACGTCAGCACCCGTCGGCCGTTGTTGCGCAGACCCACGCCCGGATCATCCAGCCGTGTCGATACCTGATCGGCACGTGTGGAATTCGACGGGCCGTATTCGGTGGCGGCATGGTGTTTTACCAGCACATCGCCCCCCGCAGATTGCGTGGTCGGTGCCAAGTTGGGGTCGGGTTTGGCTGAAGCCGACATATCCATGCCCTTCATGTCGTTTGACCCCGCCATGTTCATCCCCGGCATGTCCTGCATACCGCCTTTGGCATTCATGCCCGGCATATCGCCCATGGCCATGCCCATGTCCGACATGCCCAGGATGGGCACAGGGTCGAGTTTGGGAACTTCAGCGCGCATCCCGATACGCGGCGCCAGGGTAGCCAGCGCGTAGCCGGAACGATCCAGTGCCTGGGAGAATACGGTGTAAGCACGGTCTTCAGTGGGCTCAACGATCACGTCGTAAGTCTCGGCTACGCCTATACGAAATTCATCGATGCTGACCGGCTGCACATATTGGCCGTCGGCCGCGACCACAGTCATCTTCAAGCCCGGGATGCGCACATCGAAATAGGTCATCGACGAGCCGTTGATAAAGCGCAAACGGATTTTCTCGCCGGGCTTGAACAGGCCGGTCCAGTTCCCAGCCGGGGTGACCCCGTTGGTGAGAAAGGTATAGGTGGCGCCGCTTACGTCGGACAGGTCGCGCGGGCTCATGCGCATCTTGTCCCAGGCTGCGCGCGTGGACAGTGCGCTGGCCCAGCCGTCTTTCTTGGCATCCTCGACCAGATCACCGACCGTGGGCCGAGCATAATTGTAGTAGTCGTTCATCTGCTTAAGATGTTCGAAAACCTCATCCGGATTTTCGTCTGTCCAGTCCGACAGCATCACCACATAATCGCGGTCATAAGCGAAAGGCGCGGGCTCGCGGGGTTCAATGACGATGGGGCCATACAGCCCGGTCTGCTCCTGAAAACCGGAGTGGCTGTGATACCAGTAAGTGCCGGACTGACGCACATCGAACTGGTACACATAGGTCTCCCCCGGCGCGATACCCTTAAAACTAAGGCCGGGCACGCCATCCATCGGGGAAGGCAGTAGGATGCCGTGCCAGTGAATGGAACCCGCTACCGACATACGATTGGTGACCCGCAGCGTAATGCGATCGCCTTCGCGCCAGCGCAGCAGCGGCGCGGGAACCTGACCGTTCACGGTGGTCGCCATGCGCGGAGTGCCGGTGAAGTTCACCGGGGATTCCACCAGATCCAGCGCAAACTCGGTGCCACTGAGGACCGCGGGTTGGTCCAGACTGGTCGTTGCCCAGGCCGGAGTAGTCCACAGGCCCGCCCCTGTCAAAGCGCCACCAGCTATAAGGCCTTCTACAAAGCGACGACGTGACAGGTTCGCTGTGGGGGTTTTAATAATCCGGTTCTTCATGAAAAAATCCTCAAACAACAATGAGTCCATTAGCGTCAATGTGATATTTCTATCTGAGATAGGAGTGCAGCGTGGAACGCTGCCTCCGCTTTCTTCCGGGCAGTCGATTCAACTCGATCCGGCGGGTGTTCGCCGATTTAGTAATAGCACGTTTCAAGGTTGATGTTTATACGGAGCCAGAATAGCCTGCTGGCCATAACGCCAGGCTGACGACTGGATTACATTTTTGTAATATTGCGTTCCTGCGCTTCGGATGCTCTCCTCCAAAGCCGGGCTGCACCCGGCACTCTCAGTTCGGGCAGCAATGCGGGAATTGTTATGCAGATTTCTATCCCTTGGCAGCCTCCATTTTGGCGGCCCTGCTAGGTCGGCGGATGCCCGCCAGCCTGGTGCGCTTCAACATCAGCGCATTGATGGCCACCAGCGCCGAGCTGCCCGACATGGCAAGTGCGGCGATCTCGGGACTCAGCGTGAACGGGTAGAAGACACCGGCGGCGAGCGGGAAGGCGATGACGTTGTAGCCCACCGCCCAGCCAAGATTCTGATGCATCTTGCGCAGCGTGGCGCGGGACAACTCAAGCGCGCCGACCACGTCGAACGGATCGCTCTTCATCAGCACCACATCGGCGCTCTCCATCGCTACGTCGGTGCCGGCGCCGATGGCGAAGCCGACGTCGGCTTGCGTCAGCGCGGGTGCATCGTTGATGCCATCGCCCACCATGCCGACCTTGTTGCCTTGCGCTTGCAGTTCCTTGACTTTGTCCGCTTTCTGTCCCGGCAGCACGTCGGCGAGCACGATGTCGATGCCGAGTTCACGGCCGATGCGCTCGGCCGTGGCGCGGTTGTCGCCGGTGAGCATGGCCACTTTCACGCCGCGTTGCTGCAGCGCTTCGATGGCGGCCTTTGATGTGAGACGCACCGCATCGGCGATAGCGATGAGCCCGAGCAGCTTGCCGTCGTGTGCGACGTGGACCACCGTGCGACCCGCGCCCTGCATTTCGTCGGCCTTGGCGGTGAGGCCGTTCATCTCGACGTGTTCTGCTTCCATCAGTTTACGGTTGCCCAGCAGCACCGTGCGTCCGTCAACTTGCGCCTTGGCGCCCATGCCGTCGATATTGCTAAAGCCGCTGCTGGGTTGCGTCGGCATGCCGGAGGCGCGCTTCAAGATCGCCTGCGCGAGTGGGTGTTCGGAGCTCTGCTCAACCGCGGCTGCCAAGGCCAGCAGGGCGTCTGCGTTGGTGCTCGGTGCGGTCGCCACATCCACCACCTCGGGCTGCCCCAGGGTCAGGGTGCCGGTCTTGTCGAAGATGATGACGTTAAGC
>JBDSHM010000260.1:0-1562 GCA_039918495.1 Sulfuriferula sp.
AACCGCAGCCCTTGTACTACGAATATCAGTTGGTGCGTGGCCATAATGTGCCTGACCACAATCCGCTTAATCCAAAATACCGGCTGTTCATCAAGGCGTGGCAACGCATGCCGTTGGCGCTGGCCAATGTCATCGGCCCGCATATCGTCAAAAATCTGGGCTAGGCGATGGAAGAATTGTTGTTTCTTGCGCATCGCATTCCCTACCCGCCCAACAAGGGCGACAAGATTCGCTCCTATCATCTGTTGAAGCATCTGACCCAGCACTACCGTGTTCACCTTGGGTGCTTTGTCGATGACCCAGAGGACTGGCAATATACCAGCCATTTGCAGGGCATCTGCGCCGAGACGTTTTTTGCGGGAATCAAACCACGCGTGGCCAAACTGAAAAGCCTGACCGGCCTGATCAGAGGTAAACCGCTGACGCTGCCCTACTATGCCCATGCAGGCATGCAAAACTGGGTAACAAAAACGCTTGCCACGCGCAAAATTTCCAAAATATTCATGTTCTCCTCGGCGATGGGCCAATTCGTGCCGTACGACCGCGCACTGCATAGCGTAGTGGATTTTGTCGATGTGGATTCCGACAAATGGACGCAATATGCACGCGCCAAACGCTGGCCGCTGTCCTGGCTGTATCGGCGCGAAGGCCGTACGCTGCTGCGCTGGGAGCGCGATCTGGCTGCGCGTACCGACGCCGCATTGTTTGTATCAGAAGCTGAGGCGCGCCATTTCGCCCAGCTCGCCCCGGAATCGGCGTCGCATGTGGATTGGTTCAATAACGGTGTGGATTTTGACTATTTCTCGCCGGATCGCAATTATCCAGATCCCTACCCGGCAGATTGCCTCCCGCTGGTATTTACCGGCGCCATGGACTACTGGCCGAATGTGGATGCAGTGGTATGGTTTGCGCGCGAGATTTTTCCGGCGATACGCGCAAGTTATGCCCAGGCCCGATTTGTTATTGTCGGTGGCCGTCCGGGCCAGGTAGTGCGGGATTTGGCGCAATTGCCGGGCGTGACGGTGACCGGGCGCGTCGAGGACGTCCGCCCATGGCTGCGTCACGCGCGGCTGGCAGTGGCACCGTTACGTATTGCACGCGGCGTCCAGAATAAGGTATTGGAAGCGATGGCGATGGCGCTGCCGGTAGTCGCCAGCGCACAGGCAATGGAAGGTATCCAGGCAGTGTCGGGGCGCGACTTGCTGGTAGCGGAAGGCGCCACTCGTCTGGCAGAACAGGTTGCCGCGATATTGAATGGTGCGCATCCCGGCATGGGCGCGGCAGCGCGTACTGCGGTGCTGGGACACTATGCTTGGCCGGATAATTTGCGCAGGGTAGATGTGCTACTGGATGGCCGTCATTCTGCTTCTATACAACAGCCTGCTGCCAAGGTGATTTCACTCAGGGAACGTCATAGATGAGCGCAACTTTACAACCTGCCATGAACGAATCGGCAATGGTGCGCGGCTGGGCTGCAGCCGCTGCAATAACCATCGCAGCCGTCATTACACTATTGCTGATTTTTTATTCCACCAGTGCATCCACAGTGGCGATCTGGGAAC
>JBDSHM010000261.1:0-13883 GCA_039918495.1 Sulfuriferula sp.
GACCATCGGGTTTCCAACTGCCCATGGTGTTGCTCCGCTCAGGGAGTTGATCGTGGCGTCGCACGAGCCGCCGCCGGTATGGCCGCATCCCGAGGGAATAGCGCGGGGGCCGGGGTTGCTGCCGTTGTATGAGAGCCTGCCCCTGGCGGCACAGGAAGACGCCTCACTCTATGAGTTGCTGGCCTTGTTCGATGCGTTGCGCGCCGGGCAGGCAAGGGAGCGGGAACTGGCCAGGAAGTTACTTGAGGAACGCCTGCAGTGAGCGAAAACGCTTTGATGGATGATCCGAACCTGCCGATTCTGACCCTGATTGCGCAATCGCTCGGGGAATTATGCGAGTCCCTGGTTTTCGTCGGGGGATGCGCAACGGGTTTGCTCTTGACCACGCCACGAGCCCAGGCGATCCGGGCTACGCAGGATGTGGATGTGGTGGTGCATGCCCTTTCCACCGCTGATTATCACGCGATGGAAAAAGCGGTCGAATCGCGCGGGTTCAAGCACGATCTCTCGCCCGAAGCGCCGATCTGTCGCTGGGTATTCAAGGGCGTGGCACTCGACCTGATGCCCAGCCAGCCCGGCATACTGGGGTTTCATAACCGCTGGTATCCCTTGGCCATTGCGACCGCTACGCAGGTGAAACTGCTGAATGGTATGGATATCCGGTTGATTACGGCACCGGTGTTCATTGGGACCAAGTTCGAGGCTTTTCATGGCCGAGGCGGCAACGATTATCTTGCCAGCCATGACCTCGAAGACATTATTACGGTGATTGATGGCCGCCCGGAGTTGCCCCAGGAAATCGGTCAGGTGGACGCCGAACTGAGGCATTACCTCGCTGCCGAGATCAGGGCATTGCTCGAAGACCGGAATTTTCTGACAGCACTGCCCGGGCATCTTCCCGGCGATGCTGCCAGCCAGGCGCGCCTGCCTGAACTGATACGCCGCCTGCGGGCAATCGGCAACATGAGTCAAAAATAAGGAAGCTACACAGTGAACACCAGCTCCATCGTCCAGAAACGCTGGAACTATTGCAATATGGCTGCGCGACGACGGCATGAGCGTGATGGGCTAACCCGTTTGTTTGATACGTAATTCTTGATGACGTGAGCGTAAACCATGAAATTTCCCCAACTCCCCGTCGGGGCGCAATTTGAACTCGACGGCAAGACTTACACCAAAACCACTCCGCTGGTCGGCACCGCGACGGACGGCAGCGGCCAGCGCATGATTCCGCGCTATGCGGAGTTGCGATCCATCGGCGAGCCGGTGCAGGCCACGCCAGCGGCGCATTCCCGGCTGCTCGACTCGGATAAGGTGCAGGTGGCATTTGCTTCCTTTGAAGCCGATGCGATGCGGCTGCTGGACGAGGCTTGTGGCGACGATACGGGTCGCTGTGATGCGCTCAAGGCTGCGCTGGCTGAGGCGGGGCAGCGGTTGCGGGACGGGCTGTAACACGCCGGTGTCCGGCAGCGTTGGCGCAGCATCATATATCGACGACGCTGGCGACGGAATGCATATTCTATGTTGAAAAAAAATCAGAGGTGATAGTCATGCGCTGCATCGCGTGCGGGTTATCTGACGGTGACATCAACCCTCAGTCCGACAAGTTGCTAGCCACCGCAGCTTGAGCGAGCCCGGGAGCGCACAGCCCAGCGTCAGCGCAAGTGAAGGTGAGCGTGCGGCAGCAGGCCGGGCGTGTCGTGTTGAGCGTTGAAGACAGTGGACCGGGTCTGGCCGAGGCCGACCGGAACAGGCTGGGTGAGCGGTTCTTCAGAGTGCCTGGCAGCAGTGAGAGCGGCAGCGGACTGGGCTGGTCGATCGTGCGGCGCATCGCGGCCGTGCACCGGCTGGATCTGCAGGTCGAGACTTCGGCGGAACTGGGCGGCCTCGCGGTTCGCGTTACCGGTCAGGTGAATGCCGGGACAGTGTGAGTATGCGTATTGATCGGCTCAGCCTTGCTCCCGCCTGGCATCGCTCGAAGGCGAGTGCTGGACGGGCTCTATGTGAGCAGACGGCGCCGGGTAAAGCCGACCGCCAGCCAGTAGCTGACGCCGCCCCAGGCAAGTAGCGCGGCAACGTGGCCGGCAATATGGGCGGGCATGTCGCCGAGTATCAGCGGCCGCACCAGGTCGATGGCGTGCGACAGCGGCAGAAAGGCCGAGGCGATCTGGAGAAAATCGGGTAGCCGGTCCACCGGGTAGAACACGCCGCACAGCAGCACCATCGGCGTAATCACCAGCGTGAAGTAGTACATGAAAAAGTCGTAGCTGGGCGATAGTGCGGTCATCACCAGGCCCATCGCCGAGAACGTCAGACCGATCAGGATCACCACCGGCAGTACCCACAGGCTCAGCAACCAGCTGGCCTGCAGCCCCAGCGCCCAGATCACCGCCAGAATGGCGACACCCGACAGCAGGCTTTTCGACGCGCCCCAGGTCAGTTCTGCCAGCATCACGTCGTCGAGATTGAGCGGCGCATTCAATATGGCATCCCAGGTTTTTTGCACGTGCATGCGTGAAAAACCCGAGTACAGCACTTCGAAGGTGGCGCTGTTCATGGTTGAGTAGCACACCGTCCCGGCTGCCAGAAAGGTGATGTAGCTGGCGCCGCCGACCTGCGGCATCAGGCTGCCGAGGCCGTAGCCGAAGCCCAGCATGTAGAGCATCGGGTCGGCGAGGTTGCCGAGAATGCTTGATCCGGCGAGCTTTTTCCACACCAGAAAGTTGCGCCGCCATACCGGGATGAAGCGCAGCGACAGGCGCGGCGCGGCGAAGTTGTGACGGGTATTCAATCGCGCAACTCCCGTCCGGTGAATTTGAGGAATACGTCTTCCAGATTGGAGGGGCGGTGCAGGTAGCGCAAGCTGTGCTGGGCGCGCAGGTGGTCCAGCACGCGGTTACAGTCACGCGTGTAGCAGAACAGGGTTTCGCCGGTGACCTCGAAGCGCTCGCACAGCGCGTGGCCGTGCTGTGCGCCCCAGTCAGCCACGGTTTCGCCATAGATTTCCATTACGCTGGGCTCGATTTCGGCGGCGATCATGTCGCGCGGACTGCCACTGGCAATCGCCGTGCCGTGATCGAGTATCACCAGCCGGTCGCACAGCCGTTCGGCTTCTTCCATGAAATGCGTGGTCAGCAAAATGGTTTTGCCCTGGCTGATGAGGCGGCGCAGGCCTTGCCAGATGACGTGACGTGCTTGCGGATCGAGGCCGGTGGTGGGTTCGTCCAGTACGATCAACTCGGGGTCGTTGACCAGCGCGCGCGCCAGCGTCAGGCGCCGCTTCATGCCGCCGGATAGCGTGGTGATGCGGGCGTTTTCCTTGCTGGTCAGCCCGGCGAATTCTAGCAGGGCGGGGATGCGGGCGCGGATGACGCTGTCGGCAATGCCGAAGTAGCGGCCATACACCAGCAGGTTCTCGCGCACCGAAAAATCCGGGTCGAGATTGTCCATCTGCGGCACCACACCGATGCGCAGCCGTGCCTCGCGCCCCCGCAACGGCACCGGTTCGCCGAGGATTTCGATGCTGCCGTCATCCGGCGCAATCAGGCCGAGCAGCATTTTCAGTGTGGTGGTCTTGCCGGCGCCGTTCGGGCCGATGAGGCCGAAGCATTCCCCCGCCTGGATGTCGAGATCAAGGCCGCGCACCACTTCAGTGTCGCCGTAGCGTTTGTGCAGATTGCGCGCGCTCAGGAGTGACATGCTGCCAGTGCCGCAGCTTTGAGCTCGGCCAGTTTGCCGTGAAAGAAATGGCCGGTGTCGTGGATCACGCTGAGCTGCGCGCCGCTGGCCTGTGCCCAGGCTTGCGCGGCGGCCAAGGGCACGAGCTCGTCGTGTTCGCCATGAATGACGTGGGTGTGGGCGGGCACAGCATCGAAACCGTACATGTTCACCGCCGGGCCGATCAGGATGAGTTTGTCGTGGGCAATGCGCTGCGCGACGCGGTGCTGTACGTAGGCACCAAAGGAAAATCCGGCCAGGATGAGTGGCAACGGCGCGGCGTATTGGGCACGCACAAAGGCAATCACCGCGAGCATGTCGTCGGTTTCACCCAGGCCGCTGTCGTATTCGCCGTCGCTGCCGCCGACACCGCGAAAATTCGGCCGCACTGCGACATAGCCTGCGTCATGGCAGGTTTGCGCCAGCGTCTGCACTACTTTGTTGTTCAGCGTGCCGCCGTGCAGCGGATGGGGGTGGGCGATAAACGCCAGGCCGCGGCGATGGTTGCCGGGGTCGTTGACCACAGTTTCGATGTTGCCGGCGGCCGTTTTGATGCGGAGTTTGGAACGCTTCACGTCAAATTTTCAATCGCTCGACGACCTTGCCCTGCTGCAGGTGCTGTTCGATGATATCGTCGATATCTTCCTCGTCCACGTAGGTATACCAGGTGCCTTCCGGGTAGACCACCAGTACCGGGCCTTCGCTGCAACGATCCATGCAGCCTGCGCTGTTAATGCGGCATTTTCCCTCGCCGTTCAGGTTCAGTGATTTGATTTTCTTTTTGGCGTAATCGCGCATGGCTTGTCCGCCGGATGCGCCACAGCAACGGGCGCCATCCTCGCGCTGGTTGGTACAGAAAAAAACGTGATGCTCGTAGTGGCTCATGGTTGCTCGTCCTGCCTGAGTTCAGTGTATTTGGTGGCGTTGCCGCGTGCAGCATCCACAGGATATTTTTGTCCGTTATGGATCAGTTTGGCGCGGGCTGCAGCCAGTAGATCCAGTTCCAGTACATCAGCCAGACGCACCAGATAAATCAGCACATCGCTCAATTCCTCGCCGACCGCAGCCAGTTTGGCCGGATCGGGATGCTGGCTCTGTTCTGGTGTGGCCCACTGGTAGTGTTCCATCAATTCCGCCGCCTCTACCGCCAGCGCCATGACTAGATTCTTGGGTGTATGAAACGGTTGCCAGTCGCGATTTTCGGCAAAGCGCCGGATCTCTGTTTGCAGCTGTTCTATGCTATCGGTGGCCATGCATTTGCCTTCTGTTGCGAGGCGGATAGTGTAGCATTCTCTGATGACCGAACTTGTTCTGCTCTCCGGCGGCATCGATAGCGTGACCCTTCTGCATCTCAAGCACAGCGAAGGCGTACACCTGCATGCGCTGTTCATCGATTATGGTCAACGCGCCGGCAATGAGGAATTGCGTGCAGCGAGCATTCACTGCAAAGCCCTCGATGTACCCTTGAAAAAATTGGATATGGCCGCGACCGGTGAGGCATTTCGCGCCGGGCAAACGCAACGTTTGCATGTGCCCTTGCCGCATCGCAATCTGGTCGCGCTGGCACTGGGGATGAGTTATGCCGCGCAAATCGGTGCGGCGTGTTTGCATCTGGCACTGAATCGTGACGATGCAGACGCCTATCCGAGTGCGACACCATTGTTTGTGCAGGGCTTCAATAACATGGCACGCAGCCTGGGAAATATTGAAGTATGCACGCCGCTGGCTGAACTGGATAAAGTGCAGGTGATTGAACTTGCAATCAAATTGGGTATAAATTTACGGGATACATATAGTTGCTTGCTTGGCTATGCCAAGCCATGCGGGCATTGTCCGCAATGTTTGCAGCGCAAGCAGGCATTGCAGGTTGCCGGCGCGGCTATCACTTCTGGATGATGGGCGTCGTCGCCACATGCTGTTATGCTTGTGCGCGTTGTCTGCAATGCCCTGTTGGCGTTTCGCCAACCACGTAATGAATATCGTCGATAATAACGAGAAAAAGGGCGTATTGGGACGCTGAATAATACTAACCCATTGATAAATTAAGTGCGTCAATATTTGGCCTGAAACATGCTTACGGTGAGTACTGATTGTATTTTTGCCTGTCTGAGCCACTTGCATTGAATACATGTGTATGTGGCATAATGCTTTGCGCAACTTTTAACTAATTGATATGTAGGAGGAATGCCGTGAACGCAATCAAACCCCTGATTTCTTCCCGGTGGGTCGTTTTGCTGGCTGTGCTGATGGGGCTGTCCGGATGTGCAACTAATTATCCGATGGCGCCAACGAAGCTCAGCAAGCAGACTGACTGGAACTATCTCATCGGTCCGGGCGATAGCGTGAGTGTGTTCGTCTGGCGTAACCCCGACGTTTCCGGCACTTTCCCGGTGCGCCCTGACGGGAAAATGACCATGCATCTGGTGGAAGATATGCCTGCCAGTGGAAAAACGCCTACTCAACTGGCGCGCGATCTCGAAAAAGCTTTGTCCAAATATATACAGGAACCGATCGTCACTGTGGTCGTGGCTGGCGGTGTGGGTCCGTTCAGTCAGCAAGTCAGGGTGATCGGCCAGGCAACAAAACCGCAGGCGCTGAATTATCGTGAGCACATGAGCTTGATTGATCTGCTGATCGATGTGGGTGGAATCACCGATTTCGCAGCCGGCAATAAGGCCTATATCCTGCGTACCGTGAATGGCAAGCAGGAACGCTTGGGCGTGCGTCTGGATGATCTGGTCAATGGTGGTGATATCAGTGCGGACGTGCCCATCCTACCGGGTGATGTATTGGTTATTCCGGAAAGCTTTTTCTAATAATTTTCAGTTGCCAAGAACTTCTGAAAAACGGTAGGGGGAAACATGGATGAATTGTTAAACCAGCTGATGGGCTATGTGCGAGCGACCTGGCATCGGCGCTGGTATATCGTCATCATCGCGTGGCTGGTTTCGATTGCGGGGTGGTTCTGGGTGTATACCCTGCCGAGTCGGTTTGAGGCTTCCGCGCGGGTTTATGTGGATAGCCAGACCCTGCTCAAGCCGCTGCTCAGTGGTTTGACGGTCGAGCCCGATATCGATCAGCAACTGCGTCTGATGACGCGGACGCTGGTCAGCCGCCCCAACCTGGAAAAGGTTGCGCGCATGACCGACATGGACATCAAGGCAAAGACACCGCAACAGACCGAGGCGATGCTGGATGGCTTGGCGAACCAGATCAAACTGGAAGCGTCCAGTACGGGAGCCAACCTCTATACCATTGCCTATCAGAACGAGCACCCGGAATTGGCAAAGCGGGTGGTGCAGGCATTGCTGACTATTTTTGTGGAAAGCAGCTTGGGAAAAACACGCAAGGATCTTTCGTCTTCGCGGAAATTCATTGATGAGCAGCTCAAGCTCTACGAGCAAAAGCTCATTGATACCGAGAATGCCATGAAGGAATTCAAGCGCAAGCATATGGGTCTGATGCCCGGCGAGGGCGGAGATTATTATGCCAAGTTATCGGCTACCACGACTGCGTTGCACCAGGCCGAGCTGGATTTACGCGAAGCCACGGATCGTCGCGATCAACTCAAACGCCAGCTGGCCGATGAAGAGCCGGAAATTTCCGCCGCAGCAATACAGACGCAAAGCAATCCGGAACTGGATGCACGTATCCAGTCATTGAAAAAGAATCTGGATACCCTGCGGCTCACTTACACGGATCTCCACCCGGACATCGTATCGACCAAGCGTCTTATCAGTGAGCTGGAAGCCCAGAAAAAACAGGATGCCAAGACCACCAAGACCACCGGTGATGGTCGTGCGCTCAACCCGGTCTACCAGCAGCTGACGATCGCCATTGCCGAAGCGGATGCCAATGTGGCTTCGCTCAAGGGACGGGTAGGCGAATACCAGAGCCGCTTGGGTCAGCTCAAGGGTGCAGTAAACAGTACGCTTGATGTCGAGGCTGAATATACCCAGTTGACGCGTGATTACGGGATGTACAAGCAAAACTATGCCGCCATGCTGGCGCGTAGCGAAACCGCAAATCTGTCCGGCCAGGTGGAAAGTAAAACCGACGTCGTGGATTTCCGGGTGATTGATCCGCCACGCGTTCCGCTCAAGCCATCGTGGCCGAATCGCCCATTATTGATTTCAGTGGTGCCGCTGGTCGGAATAATCGCAGGCATAGTCGTGGCTTTCCTGGTTAGCCAGTTGCGCCGCACAGTGACAGACAGACGCATATTGCGTGAATTGACCGGGTTGCCGTTGCTGGGTTCGGTCACCCGGATCGATACCGATGCCGTCAAGATCAAGAAACGCAAAGGATTGATTGCTTACGGGTTGTCGTTTTTCAGCTTGATCGGTGCTTATGGCATTTTGTTGATGCTGCAGATGTTTATGGCGCGCTGACCAGGATGAAAACCTCGTGTGGCATGGATTGGATGAAGAAGAAACGGGCATACGGCACGGTTGGAGACAGGCCCCGCAACAGTTTCGGCAGTCTGGCAAGCGTGACCGCCCGGATTCAGGGAGTTTAAGATGAGCATTATCGAAAAAGCAGCCAATAAGCTGGTACATGCCGATCCGGCGACACAGCCAACGGCGTCAGGACAACCGGCGCCGGAAAAACCGGCTAACCGGATTGAGGCAGCGATGCAACGGGAGCATACTCACGCCGCAAAGGAGATGCCTGTCACGCAACAAATGGACAGCGAGACAGATGCCGGGACAACTTCGATGCTGGTTGAGATTGATTTGAAGCGCCTGGCGCGCATGGGTGGTGTCACGCCCGATGCGGAGCGTACCCAGGTCGCCGAAGAATTTCGTCTGATCAAACGTCCTTTGCTTGCCAATGCTTTCGGCCAGGGTGGCGCAGCAGTCAGAAACGGCAATCTGATCATGGTGACAAGTTCATTGCCCGGTGAAGGGAAATCGTTCTGTTCACTCAATCTCGCCATCAGCATTGCAACGGAAATGGAACGCACCGTGTTGCTGGTGGATGCGGATGTGGCGCGGCCACGACTGCCGGAATATCTGGGGATTCGGGCCGGCAAGGGTCTGCTGGATGTACTGCAGGATCCCAGTTTGGAGCTGTCCGACGTGATGCTGCGTACCAATATTCCCAAGCTCTCCTTGTTGACCTCCGGTCACACTTGCAAAAATGGCACCGAGTTGCTGGCCAGTTCGGCAATGAGCCGGTTGGTTGCAGATCTGGCCAATCGTTACCCGGATCGTGTCATTATTTTTGATTCCCCGCCGCTATTGTCCACCAGTGAGGCCAGCGTGCTGGCGAGTCACATGGGGCAGATCGTGATGGTAGTGGAAGCGGAAAAAACCTCGCAGGAGGCTGTCAAAGAAGCGCTGAGTCAGCTCGAATCATGCGAAGTAATCGGCATGGTGCTGAACAAGGCGACCGCAGTTCTCGGCAACGACAACTACTACGGATACTATGGCACATACGGAAAATAGATCTTGGCTCAATTCAGTCATGTTATGTGGCGTGCGCGGAGCGCTCGTTCCGGTAATGTTGCTGATAGGGGTGGTCATGCCAGCTACGGCGGCGGACTGGACTGTGACGCCCAATCTGACGGTCAGTGAGCGTTATACGGATAACGTCAATCTGGCACCTTCAGGCCAATCCAAGAAAAATGACTTTATTACCGAGATTCGACCCGGTGTGCAAATCTACAAGGATGGAGCGCGTCTCAAGGTCAGGGTCAACTATTCGATGCAATCTCTGACCTATCTTAACACCAGCGATAATAATGCCCTGAATCATCAACTTAGTGCTTCTGCCAATGCTGAATTACTGAAAGATTTCCTGTTTCTCGATGCGAATACAGCGATTTCTCAACAAAATATCAATGCGCTGGGGCCGGTAGGGTTTAGCAACACCAACGCAACCAAAAATCTGACCACAGTCGGAACCTACAACATCAGCCCATATATCAAGAAGCGTTTCGGCAGTTTTGCTGATGGCGATTTACGTATAAGACAGAGTGGTGTTTATTACAATAGCCAGGGTATCTCCAACACGCTGACTAACAATGTGACAGGCTCGTTACTCAGCGGCACTTCATTCAATGATCTGTTCTGGGGCGTCAATTACAGTTACACCAAGAATAAAAATCAGTTGGTAGCCGACACGGAATTCGAAAGCGCTTCCGCAACGCTGGGGTATGTGCTGACGCGAAAATTTCGTGTGAACGCCACGGCTGGACAGGAGCGCAATAATTATAACAGCGCCACTGGCAGCAAGATTGACGGCCCCTTCTGGAACGCGGGGTTCACCTGGACGCCTACCTCCCGCACCAGTGTGGCGGCCACTTATGGACATCGTTTTTTCGGCAGAACTTATTCATTTGACCTGAGCGAACGCACCCGTCGTACCACCTGGCGCGCCGGTTACAGTGAAAACCTGACCACCAGTAGCGCTACCAGTCTGTCATTGGCAGAGCTGGGTGGAGCGTATGTTTGTACTGCGCCGAATTCCTATCCAACTATATCTTACGCGGCTTCGCCCACGGGATTTTTGGTTCTGATTCCGCTAGGCGATCTTGTTCCCAGTGATTGTGCGCAGTATGCGAACATTGTTAATCCTACTCTCAGTCTGGTTAATGAAGTCTTCATACTCAAAAACCTGACAGCAGGCGTGGGCGTGAATGTCGGCAAAAGCGATTACAATCTGGGTTTCTATGATATGCGTCGTGATTTGCAGACCAGCGGCAATTATGATCGCCAGACCGGGATCAATGCAGGCTGGAACTGGCATTTTGCCCCGCGTACCACGTTTAATCTGTTTGGCAATCTATCGCGTATTCAGGTGCCGTCGCAGAATCGCAAGGATGATTTGTGGGTTGTTTCGACGGGAATGACCCATCAGTTTCAGCCCAAGTTGAATGGTTCCGTCTTCATTCGCCATCAGGCACGCAGCTCCAATCTGCCCGGCAATGATTTTACTGAAAACAGTATCACTGCTCTGGTCAATATGACCTTCTAGAATGCAATCACATGTATGAAACGTATTACCATCTCAATGCCAAACCGTTTCAGCTAAGTCCCGATCCGCGGTTTTTCTTCGGCAGCAAAGGCCACAAACGTGCGATGGCCTATCTTGAATATGGGCTGTCGCTGGGCGAGGGATTTATTGTCATCACCGGTGAAGTCGGAGCAGGCAAGACCACGCTGGTGCGCAACCTGTTCAAGCAACTGGAATCGGAGAATATCGTTGCAGCTCAACTGGTGAGTACCCAGCTGGATGCAGATGACACGCTGCGCAGTGTGGCGGCCTCATTCGGGTTGGAACATGAAAACATCAGCAAATCGGCGATTCTGAAAAACCTTGAAGGTTTTCTGCATGCCGCGGCGCAACAGGGAAAGCGTGCATTGCTGGTCGTTGATGAAGCTCAGAATCTGACGCCGCGAGCGGTGGAAGAATTGCGCATGTTGTCCAATTTTCAGAATAACGAGCGCTCGCTGATCCAGAGTTTTCTGTTGGGACAACCCGAATTCCGCAATATTCTGCAAAGCCAGGATATGCAGCAGCTGCGCCAGCGCGTGATTGCTTCCTATCACCTTGGGCCACTGGATGCGCTTGAAACACGTGCTTATATCGAGCATCGGCTGCGCACTGTAGGCTGGAAGGGGATGCCATCATTCAGCGATGATGCATTCGAGACCATATATCAATTTACCGGTGGCATCCCGCGTCGCGTCAATACCTTCTGCGACCGTCTGATGCTGTATGGTTTTCTGGAAGAAAAAACCGCTTTTGATGCGGCTTCGGTAAAAGAAGTGGTGGAAGACTTGCGTCTCGAAATTGCCCATCAGGATACGCCGGGCGGTAGCGTGTTGCGCGGTAATAACAGCGCCACCAAAACCGGCATGTCCGAGGACTTGTTGCAGCTCAATGGGCGGGTAGAACAGATGGAGCGCTCGCTCAACCGTATATTGCCGATAGTCCGCAAGATACTGTTCATGGTATCGGAGAAAAATACGCCGCCGGTGAATGAGTCGCCGGAAGCCAATCAATAGAACGTAACACGGGGATCTGCATGACCGATATTTTGTGCGTGGTAGGTGCGCGCCCCAATTTCATGAAAATCGCGCCTGTGATGACCGCATTGGCGGGCGCCGGAATTCGCGCCAAGCTGGTGCACACCGGTCAGCATTATGATGCGGCGATGAATGACCGCTTCTTCACTGATTTAGGTATCCCTCATCCCGATATCAATCTGGAGGTTGGCTCCGCTAGTCACGCGGTGCAAACCGCCGAAATCATGCGCCGCTTCGAACCGGTGCTGGAGCAGGAACAGCCGGCTGCGATACTGGTAGTGGGCGACGTCAACTCCACCATTGCCTGCGCGCTGGTAGCCGCCAAGCGCGGTGTGGCCGTAATCCATGTCGAAGCGGGATTGCGTAGTTACGATCGCAGCATGCCGGAAGAAATCAATCGCGTACTGACCGACCAGATTTCGGATTTGCTGTTCATTACCGAGAAAGATGCGCATAAAAATCTGATGCGTGAAGGCATAGACGCCGCGCGCGTGCATTTTGTCGGTAATGTAATGATCGATACCTTGCATCACAACCTGCCGCGAGCAGTAGCAGCGGCCATTACCTTCGGCGGAACGTTGCCGGAGGCTTATGGCGTGTTGACACTGCATCGGCCGTCCAATGTGGACGATGTCGACATTCTCGGCAATCTGCTGGAAACCGTGGCCATGATTGCGGCAGACCTTCCCATCGTGTTTCCGTTGCATCCGCGTACTCGCGCCAGTATGGAGCGCCTTGGACTGATGGCCTGGCTGGATCAGCCGGGCATCATGACATTGCCGCCATTGGGCTATCTGGAAATGCTCGGCCTGATGAAGGATGCGCGTATCGTACTGACGGATTCCGGCGGCATTCAGGAAGAAACCACCGCGTTGGGCGTGCCCTGCCTCACTTTGCGGCATAACACGGAGCGTCCGATTACCGTGGACGAAGGGACCAATACCATTGTCGGCACCGACCGCAAACAGATACTGGTGGCAGCGGAAACAGTACTGAATGGCGGCGGCAAGGCGGGACGAATTCCCGATTACTGGGATGGGCGCGCGGCAGTACGGATTGCCGCCATATTGTCGCAGTGGCTGGATTCGCGTAATTATGCTGTCGCATAAAAGGGCTATCGTGCGTAATGCCATGACGATTGATGTGGAAGACTATTTTCAGGTATCCGCCTTTGCCCCGCACATCGCCCGCGACAGCTGGGACGGGCAGCCGTGCCGTGTGGAGCGCAATATTGCACGCATACTCGCCTTGCTGGATGAGCACAAAACGCACGCCACCTTTTTTACTTTGGGCTGGATCGCCGAGCGCTACCCGCAAGTGGTGCGCGCCATTGTCGACAATGGACACGAGCTGGCCAGTCATGGTTATGGCCATCAACGTGTATCCGACCTGACGCCTGAACAATTTCGTGCCGACGTTACCCGCGCCAAAGGCATCCTGGAAGACATCGGAGGGGTGGCGGTACGGGGTTATCGTGCGCCCAGTTTTTCCATCGGTAGCCGTAATTTGTGGGCGCTGGAGTGCTTGCGCGAAACCGGCCACCATTACAGTTCCAGCATTTATCCGATTGTGCATGACCATTACGGTATGCCGGAAGCACCGCGCTTCGCATTTCATCCGCTGGACAACGATTTGCTCGAATTTCCGCCCAGTACCGTCCATCTGTTCGGGCGTAACCTGCCCGCGGCGGGTGGCGGCTATTTCCGCCTGATGCCGTACGCTTTATCGCGTTGGCTGATGCGGCGTGTGAATCATACGGATGGTCAGCCGTGCATGTTCTATTTTCACCCGTGGGAAATCGATCCCGAGCAACCGCGCCAGTCAGGGATCGGTTTTAAAACGCGGTTCCGTCATTATGTCAATCTGGATCGCATGGAAGGCCGCATAGCGCATTTGCTGCGCGACTTCCAATGGGACCGGGTGGATCGGGTATTCATGAAGGAGGCCGCGTGAATGCATCGGTCAAACTGCCGCTTGAATCCGTCGCCATGAACGTGCGCCTGATGCAGCCTGCCGATGCAACACGCTGGGATGTTTTTGTGCAGGACTGCCCGGAGGCAAGCTTTTTTCATCGGGCAGGGTGGGCGGAAGTAATCGAACGTGCCTTCGGTCATCGCACGCATTTCTTGC
>JBDSHM010000262.1:0-7782 GCA_039918495.1 Sulfuriferula sp.
GCCCTGCACCTCCTGCAGAAATACGATATCGGCGGACAAGGCGCGTAACCGCTCACGCAACTCATGAATGACCATGCGTCGATTGAAGTGGGAAAATCCTTTATGGATGTTATAGCTGGCAACGCGCAGAACAGTACTCATGACGCTATGATAGCAATTCTTGTGGCCAAAGCGTCAGCTTGATGTCCTCGAAACCAGCTTTGCTAGGTACGCTATGCCGCGGCGCGCGGATGTATTCGTTCCTGTGCGTTGCTGCGCTTATCAATGTAGATACTGGAACCGGGCGTACGTTTCGCCATTTTCTTTACTTCGGTTGCTGCAGAGGCAACTTCATAATGTCCGGCAAAACGTCCCGGCGTGACTTGCACTATCCCGATAGACAATGACGGGAAAGGATGAAACTCCATATTGCCGCGCCGATCTTCCGCCTCGTATCCGCCATCCGCCAGGATTTTGGATGGCAGCATCTGGGCAAGATTGCGATCAAATGCTTCCAGCATCCTGCCGCATCTCTGTTCCCAATCCGTGCTCTGGAACAGTATAAAAAAATCATCGCCCCCGATATGCCCGACAAAATCCATGTCTGGATCGCAATGGATTGAGAGCAGATTGGCTGTCATCTGAATCACCTCGTCACCTTTGCGATATCCGTATACATCATTAAAAGGCTTGAAATGATCCAGGTCGGCATAACACGCACAAAATGTCTGCTGATTTTCCAGCAAACGTTCCGTATGTTCGGTGATCGGTACATTTCCAGGCAGCAGCGTCAGGGGATTCGCATAACGTGCAGCCTGAATCTGCAAATCGGTAATTTCCTGCATCAGATCAAAGCTGGACCCCACACCCAAATAACGTCCTTGATCGGTGAAGATATAGCCATCGGCAAAATTGCTTTTACCCTTGTTGACGACCAACTGACTCAATTCGGCCACGGGCGTTTTGATGTCGACAATCAACGGGTCACTGTCCATAAACATGGCGCAAGGCTTTTTGCCATACAGCTCGCGCGTATACACCCGCGAAAATCGGTCTATCAGCAGGCCGCGGTTGATCAAACCCACAGGTACACCATCTTTTACCACCGGCAAGGCGTGGAGCTTGGGATGCGTTTGAAATACTTTGAGCACTTCTTCGCTCATCGCATTCGGTGGCACGGAAGGTGCGGCCATCAGTAATTTCCTGGATTGATGTTTGCGCGCATCGATTTTCTGCGTATGCGGATAAACACAAATCTGCGCGCTGGCCATACATTCCAGCACTTCATGGCTGGGTGAATGAGCCGGATGATCGAGTGGATGACCTATAAAATAACCTTGCCCGTAGCAAATCCCCATGTCTTTGATGACCTGGAATTCGGCACGATTCTCAATACCCTCGGCAATCAGACGGGCGCCGCCGTTTTCGGCAATTTGCTGAATAGAACGAATGAATTGCAGCTTGGTAGGATCCTGATGAATCCCATGGACGAAATGCTTGTCTATCTTTACATAATCCGGTTGCAACTCTGACCAGAGCCTGAGACTTGAAAAGCCTTCTCCCAAATCATCCAATGCAATCCGAAATCCTTGCGCCCGCAACGCCATGACAGCTTCCACAACGGGCGCCAAAGCCATCTTGGGCGAACTTTCAGTGATCTCGAAAACCACCCGGTCACGCGGAAAGTCTTCTCTATTAAGAAGTGCCTGTACCTTATCTGTTGCCAGGCAACCTTCCAGCAAGCCCAGCGGGCTGATATTCAAAAACAAACGTCCGGGGAGGCCACGTTTGATGAATTTATCCAGGACAGTGACGACGCACAATGACTCGATACGACCCGTCAAACCGAATTGTTCGGCTGTACTGAGCAATTTTATTGGCGCGTGCAACGGGCCATCCGAAGGGCCGCGTATGAGCCCTTCGTAGCCAATCAGCTGCCCCGCCTTTAAATCCATAATGGGCTGAAACACTGCTTGGAGCGTTTCATTTTTCAGGATATTCAACAACAGGTCATGCAGGCTCATGGACATCTACCTATTATTTAAAAATAGCCTGAGCATCCTATATGCAAAATATGTCAGTTCCGTGACAAATCCAGCCGCTAGAAATTTAAACTGAAATCTTGTATTGCCAGACTTACCGGAGCAATCGTCTGATCGCCTCGGCATTACTCGGGGAAAAACACTTTTCTGCTGCCGCCTCGACGCTTAGCCATGTATAGCCAAGGTGCTCGCGCGGTGACACTGTGATGGGTGATATCTCGGGTAACAACAAGCCGAATACATGCTCGGTATTTTCCGTGACACCAGGTGCATAGCGGTGACGCCACTGCGGGTAAATGGCAAACGTGTTTTGATAACCCCAATCGTTAAGCTGAAAGCGGTGTGCATCCAGCCCCGTTTCTTCCGCGACCTCACGTATCGCTGTTTGCATCAAGGTTTCTTCATCATCCCGGCTCCCCGTAACGGATTGCCACAGCCCAGCTTGGTCCGCGCGTTCAAGCAACAGAATTTGCAGGTCCAGCGTATAAATAACGACCAATACGGAAACAGGTTGTTTGTAGGAGTGCGCCATGCATTTTCTCAAGATTAGTAAGAAATTACCGTTATTACGCCAAACACCAGTATAAAATTACTAGCCCGGATTTTGCATAAAAGTGGCGGAAATGCTTGTAAGTGCTTGATACAATTGCGCTCACGTGTCGGTTTCTCAGCAGCGTTGTGGATATCTCGTTCCAGTTCCTGATTTTCAGGATCTGATCGTTACTTCAAGTACACCTGTTTTAATCGTTGTTGCGCTCAACACTTGATTGGCACGTATTGTGCAAGCACTAGGCCAGGATAAAACAAAAAAATTTGGAGACTGAAGATGGATTCTACACTCTGCTATATCCGTACTATGCTCGGCCGGGACGAACTGCAACAACCCAAGCTCGGCCTCAGGCCACGTTGCCGGCAACTATTATTCATACTGGATGGCACATTATCAGTAGCCCAAGTGGCCAAATCCATGCCGGGCATTAGTGATCTGGAGGGCACGCTGCAAGATATGCTGAAGCTGGGATTGATCTGCACCAGTAGTGACGCACCCGCACAAACGGCCAGCACAAGCCCGACTACCCCTAGTCATCACGATGATCTGGCAGACAAGCTGGATCATGCCATGCACCGTAGCGCGGATAGCGGCAACCGTTTTGAAGATGCAAAACGTCACGCCGTCGATATGATGACTGCGCTGTTTGGCGCCAAATCCTCACACATAGACAAACTCGCGCAGGCCACGACCCAAGGCGAATTACTGGCGGAAGTAGCCAAGTGCAAAAAAATACTTGGCGCGGTCGCCAGCGCATCAAAAGCACTGCACTTTGAGCAATCGGTACTCGCCGCGCTAAAATAAACACCTTGTTCTGGCGGAAAGTTTAAGGTTTCGGCGCCTCGACATTGCGCAAACGCACGTGCAATTCACGCAACTGCCGCTCATCGACTGCATTCGGCGCCTGCGTCATCAAATCGTTGGCGCGCTGTGTTTTCGGGAAAGCGATCACATCACGGATAGACTCTGCACCCGCCATCAATGCCACTAGCCGATCCAGACCAAATGCCAGACCGCCATGCGGCGGCGCTCCGAACTGCAACGCATCCAGCAGGAAACCAAACTTTTCACGGGCCTCTTCCTGGCTAATACCCAGTGCGCGAAACACGATTTCCTGCACGGCTTCCTGATGAATACGCACTGATCCACCGCCGACTTCCCATCCATTCAATACCATGTCATAGGCGCGCGACAATGCGGCGCCTGGATCACTTTCCAGCAATCCTTCATGGCCCGGCTTGGGCGCGGTGAAGGGGTGATGTAAGGCATCCCATCGCTGCTCACCCTCGTTGTATTCAAACATCGGGAAATCGACTACCCACAACGGCTTCCATTCATTTACAGCATGGCCTTTTTCGTGCCCGACCTTGCTACGCAGTGCGCCCAGCGCGTCATTGACGACCCCGGCTTTGTCCGCGCCGAAGAAAATCAGGTCACCATTACTTGCAGCGGTACGCGTGATGATTTCGGCCAGCGCTGTTTCCGGCAGGAATTTGACAATGGGTGATTGCAAACCGGTCTCATTGAGCTGGCTTACATCATTAATCTTGATGTAAGCCAAACCTTTGGCGCCGTAGATTTTGACAAAATCAGTGTAGTCGTCGATCTCCTTGCGCGACAATTCTGCGCCACCAGGCACTTTCATTGCGGCCACCCGTCCGCCCTGCATGTCTGCCGCACCACGAAACACCTTGAAATCCACGGTTTTCATCAGATCGGTCAGCTCGACCAGCTCCAACGCCACACGCATGTCAGGCTTGTCGGAACCATAACGATTCATCGCCTCGCTGTATGCCATACGCGGAAACGGGTTGGGCAAATCAACATCCATGACCTTTTTGAACATTTCACGGATCATGGTTTCCACCAGATTCATGATTTCCTCTTCGGACATGAATGAGGTTTCCATATCCACTTGGGTAAATTCAGGCTGACGGTCAGCGCGCAAATCCTCGTCGCGGAAACATTTGGTAATCTGGAAATAGCGATCGAAGCCGGACACCATCAATAATTGCTTGAATAGCTGCGGCGATTGCGGCAACGCATAGAACATGCCGGCATGCACGCGCGACGGCACTAGGTAATCACGAGCGCCTTCCGGCGTCGAACGCGTCAGCATCGGCGTTTCAATTTCCATGAAACCATGGACGTCAAGATAATCGCGCAAAGTTTTGGCCACGCGATAACGCAGTCGCATGTTGTTTTGCATCGCCGGGCGACGCAGGTCAAGATAGCGATGGGTAAGTCGTACGTTCTCGGACAGGTTTTCGTCGTCCAGCTGGAAAGGTGGGGTGGCGGATGCGTTGAGCACTTCCATCTCCAGCGCCAGCACCTCGATTTCGCCAGTCGCGAGATTGGTATTGATGGTGCCTTCGGGCCGGGGGCGTACACGACCGGTAATTTTCAACACAAATTCGCTGCGTACATCCTCGGCGATTTTGAAAGTTTCAGCATGATCAGGGTCACAGACTACCTGGACCATCCCTTCGCGGTCGCGCAGATCAATGAAAATAACCCCGCCGTGGTCGCGCCGACGATGGGCCCAGCCACACAATGTAATGGTTTGGTCTAGATGGGTGCGGTTTACAGAACCGCAGTAATGGGTGCGCATGATGATTAGATTTGTATTGTTGACGAATTGGAACTGCTTAATTGCTGGAATGGCTGGTCAATACCGGGTTGTCTGGCGACGAAACCACACCCATTGAAACGATATACTTGAGTGCCACATCCACACTGATACTTAATTCTATCGTGTCCGCTTTTTTCACGAAAAAATAAAACCCGTTCACAGGACTGGGTGTCGTTGGAATAAAGACCCCCACGTATTCAGCACTCAGACTACCTGCCACATCACCCGGTATATTGGTCTGAAACGCCAGAGACCACGCATCCGGATGCGGGTAACGTACCAGTAGCACTTTACGAAACGCCTCGCCTGAACCCGAAAACAATGTGTCAGAAACCTGCTTTACACTGTAATAAATGGATTTTACTACCGGAATTCTGCCCAGCAGACTTTCCCAGAACAGCAGTAAACGTTGACCGATAATATTGGCGGTTATCAAGCCGGTGAGCAGAATGACCGCCAAAGTCAGTACCACTCCCAAACCCGGAAGGTGCATACCCAACCATGCCTCGGGCCGCCATGCTGCCGGCAACAGCAGCAATGATTGATCCATGCTGCCGATAATGAGATTAAGTACCCAGAGCGTGATCCCCAGCGGTACCCAGATCAGCAGCCCGGTGATGAAGTAACGTTTCATATCGAACTATCTCCGTACCGTTTCAAGCTGGGTTCTGTTATGTACACGCTGGGCTGGCGCTGGTTCCACAAGCCGGGGCCGGGGTAGCCGCCTCTTCTTTTTTGGGAGCAGTGCCGCCTTTGAAATCAGTCACATAGTAACCATTTCCTTTAAGCTGGAAGCCAGCCGCGGTAAGCTGTTTACTGAAGCTATCCTTGCCGCATTGCGGACACACAGTCAATGCCGCAGCCGACATTTTTTGCATGACGTCCTCGGCGTGGCCACAAGCAGCGCATTTATAAGCGTAGATAGGCATAGCAGACTCCTGAAAAAACGGTTAACAATTCAACCTGTTATTGTACATTAAGAATGTCTGATATATGGATATTTCAGGGCATTACAAGAGGGGCAGCATTTTGGATAACAACACCCGTAATTTGGCAGGGCGCACCGGTTTATACAATAGCGCATGACCGCTATTCTTGATTGCACGCACCGATTCCGGGGCGGTATCGCCGGTAATCAGAACTGCCGGTATGTGTGTGTCGAAACTGGCGCGAAACTTTGCGATTACATTCAATCCAATCTCGCCGTCACGTAAACGGTAATCGCATAGCAATACGTCAGGCGGCACTTTATCCAGTTGCGCTAGCGCATCACTACCCGCAGTCGCTGAAATCACACGCAACCCCCAGCCGGTCAGCAGACTGCGCATGGCAGCCAGTATTTCCTCGTCATCATCTATGACGACAACCAATCCCTGCATTTGTCCGGACAAGGTACGTCGCCCCGGATCGCGTAAATCTTCAATCTCCGTACCCGGCAGGGATTGCGCCACACTGACAGTGAATACCGAACCCATATGCTGACGTGAACGCAGACTTAACGGGCAGTTCAATAACCGCGTCACGCGTTCGACGATAGCCAACCCCAGTCCGAGTCCATTGCCGCGTGCGCGCTCAGGATTGTGCAATTGGACGAATTCTTCAAAAATTTCTTTCTGCCGATCTTCCGGAATACCTCTGCCGCTATCCCATACTTCGATCAACACACGCGAGCCCCGACGCCGGCAACCGACGACGACACCGCCAGCATCCGTATAACGCAATGCATTGGACACCAGGTTGAATAACACACGCTGCAATAACAGCGGATCGGTTAACAACAATGCCCGACTGGGCACTACCAACAGCTTCAGTCCTTTGGTTTCAGCCTGCTGCGTAAATTCGGTGCGTATCCGATCCAGTATCCGGTTAACCGGAAACACCCGTTCCTGCACTTCCAGAACACCCGCATCGAGCCGGGATATATCCAGCAGAGAATTGAACAGGCCTTCCATTGCAGCCACAGAAGCTTCGATATTGGCCAGTATCCGCAGCTGCTCTGATTCATGCAGCATCTCCTTCAGCGCAGCCAGAAACAAACCCAGTGCGTGGATAGGCTGACGCAAATCATGGCTGGCCGCAGCCAGAAATTTTGACTTGGCAATATTGGCATGCTCGGCGGCATCTTTTTGTTCAGCCAGCGCGGCCGTCGCTTCCTGAATCCTTAGCTGCAAGCCGCGTCGCGAGTTGCTGATATCTTCCGTCATCTGATTAATGCCGACCTGCAACGCACCCAATTCACCTCCGGCATCATGCGCGACTCGTGCGTGCAAACTGCCAGCACCAATAGCATGGACCACAGCCAGAATTTCACGGATCGGTTTGGTTACATTTCTGGACAAACGCAACGCCAGCGCCATACCCAACACCATCACCAACAGGCAAATGCCCGCACTGGTAAGTAACATGCTGCGCTTGATAGACGCCAGACGCGTCAATGACAATCCTACCCGCACCCAGCCTACATGTTGCCCGGCCATATTTGTGACGCGATTGCTTAAGGTAAAAATATGTGCGACATGTGGCGGAGCACGATCTATCGGCGCGGTAAAAATCAGTCTACCGCCAGCTTCCATTTGCTC
>JBDSHM010000263.1:0-5459 GCA_039918495.1 Sulfuriferula sp.
GCGGCTGTACCCGCCGCAGTAGTACCTGCTGCGGTCGTGCCTGCACCTGCACCTGCTGCTGCGCTGGTATTGGCAGCGCCAATGGTAGATTCAAGCGCGCTTGACCCAAGCCCTGAGTTTTGGGCAGCTAGCATGCCGGCCTGTTCGCTGCCAGCAGTGAGCCCGGGCGTGACTGCGCCAGTCGTGATCGCGTTATTGATAAGCGGCTCGACTACTGAACTGCCATTGTCTACAGCCTTGGCAAACTTGACTGCCTGAACGATATCCCCGATACCTGTGTTGCTGGTGGGTGGGGCACCAGCTTGAGAAACAGGCATGGAGTTTTGGTTGTTCATCAACTCCTGCATACGCGGGTTACCCATGACCACGCCACCGGATGCATACTTCTTGATGCTGGATAAGCCTGGGTTCTTTTTGATATAGCCGCCATCCTTGACGGCTTTGGCCAGACTGTATAGCGCCATGCCGCCAGCAACCGCATTCGACGTATTGTTTGAGGCGGTCTGGTTCTGCTGTGCCTGCTGGCTGGCAATCTGCCCGTACTGATTGCCGGAAGCCTGAACGGCTGCCGATGCGGTGCCCGGCATGCCCTTGCCGATTGAGATTGCATCTTGCTGGCGCGCATAGCCAAGGTTCTGTGTCTGCGTCCGAGCATTATTCATGGCGCCTGCCTGCGCTGCCGTGTCCGTAATGTTCTGCTTGGCATTCGCATCAGCATACGTGCCGCTGTTGGGATTAACTCCCATGCCTTGAAGGTTACGTGCGCTTGCATCATTGCTGCTGGATATAGCCTGCTGCACATCGGAATTGGCCATGCCGGCCTTCTGTTCCTCGGCTGCCGGCGTGTCGTAGTTGAATGCCGTGTTGGCGAACTGCTGCTCTTTTGGCAGATACGTGGTTTTGTACTGATTCCACATATCGTTTGCGATATTGGCGTTCATCACCGCCGCTTCATTCTGCCCAGTATTTTGTGGCGCGCTGCCGCCGCCGCCGCAGAAACAGGTATTGCGACCGATCCGGATTAAATTGAGCCGTGCATCAAATTTGCGTGCGCTGTTGAGTTTCATTTTCCGTTCCTCGCATTTATTTCTGTTTGAAGATTGACCAGATACTTATCAAAACCTTCGCAATGTGCGAAGCGCCGGATTTGGGGAACCATCTTGGCGGCCCAATCTGCGCCGCCCACAATGAAAGCGCATTGCGTGACTAGATCTACGTAAGCACTCCGAAGAATGAATGCGATATGCTTGTCATCGCTGGTGCCAGCGCGCTCCATGAGGTTAGCTGCCTGCCAGTTCATGAACGACACCATGACTATCGGGTTCAGCGCGTTGAAGTGTTCCCGATAGAATTCATTGCGCGGCAGGTCCACCAGCATGAACCAAAAGGCTTGATTGATTGATCCATCCGTGACTGGCTTATCGCGGTCGATCAGATCGTCCCATAAATGCGCCACGCCAATCATGCCATCCAGAAAATCCACTGCGCTGTCATTGGGCACGAAGGCGTGCAACCTTTCGTGCATATCGCTATAGCCTGCTGTCATTAAATATCCTTGGCAATGAATTGGTACATGGGCTTCATGCCGGCAACCTGGCCGAACATGCGCGCGCCGGCCGGCCTGGTCAGTGCTGTCATGCGGGTTGCGCCGCAGTCATGCCCAAACTGTTCGATGGCGTTGCCGTATTTACCCCAAAAGGTTTTGAAATCAGAGCCGCCCAACAGCCTTATCAGCATCGACTTCAATCCTGGCTGGGTAATGAATTCGACTGTCAATGCCGTGATCACAACGCCTTTGCGCATCATGACGAACACGAACATGCTGCCATTGCCGACCATGCCCAGCACATCGTCCACGGCAATTTCGCCATTGGAGTGCTGCACGGCGCGTTCCAGCAAGGGGCGCACCTGGGGCCATACCTCGATCAATTGATCATGGGTGAGTGATCCGAACAGTTCTTCCATCACCGCAGCTTGGTAATCAGTACATTGATCTGCGCGCGCAATGCGTTTACATCATCCACCAGCAAGTTGAACTCGGCCTGCGTCGGTGTTGCACCGGCTGCATACCTGGCAGTCTCTACCGGCATGTTGGCAATCGTGACTGGAGAAAGGGCTTGATCTTCACGGCTACCACGGCGCGCAGCAAGTATCTCGACGACCTCTTTCATTGGCTCCAGAATGCGAGTGACTTCCGGGGCGATACCTATTAAATTCGGAATTGCCGGCTTCATACTTGTGCGAGCCCTGCTTTTGTTCCTGCCAACTTGACGTAGTGAACAGGGATATTGGCTGAGATAACGACCTCAACTTCGGTGCCCTTGTACCCGGCAGGCAGGCTAAACGGGATATTGTCGAGAAGCGACTTGGTGAATTTCTGCGCACCATTGACATACAGCGAGAAATTCACATAGCGCGGATTGGCTACGCTATGAATAAGTGCCGGTGTTCCCAGCATCGCGCTACCGTTGAATTGCTGTTGATTAAACATACAGGCGTTGAATTCTCCCTGTGTCGTATCATTCGACCATAGGTTTTGATTGTACGAAATATTGGCTGCAGTTTGTGCTGCTATCGCTGCATTCTGTGCGTCGATAGCTGCCTGGTTGGATAAGTCAGCCAGCACACCGCTGAAATCAGCATTGACCTCGCATGCGCCATAATTACCCGGCTGCGGCAAGACGAAAATCCTTGAGCGCCATTCGTAGGGCATGTATGAGGTGATATCCGCATCCCACTGCTGAATAGCGTTGCCAGAAATCAGGTAGAGATTCTTTGAGGATGGATCTGTGTAAACGCCGGCCACGTTGTAGTTAATCTCGACGAAGGATGGTCCGATACCCGAACTGTCCAGAATGAAGCCGCCTACCGATCCGTCTGTGCGTTTGAAAAACCCAAAGTAGGTATCAGCATATTGCTCTGCCGATAGGGAGGATGGGTTATACAGCAACCACTCATCACGCGACATGACCGCTTCCGTTTCCACGTTGGCGCCATACGCATTTACAACAACCAACCCGTTGGGCGATGGATAGACTACGCCAAGAGCAGTCTGAACAATGCCACGCTTGGCTATGCATGGCTCATTAACTGCCAACTTTTGTGAACTCATGTTGCCGGGGTCGCTTCCAGATAGCGCGTAGGGCGTTCCAGTCGTACAGACAATCAGCGTGGTGCCAAAAGCACCCAGCCCGACGACTGGATAATCCATTGTCTGCCGGTACTTCGATGGGAAGGTATGCGGGTGATACGGCTCACTGAAACAGACTTGATTACCTGAAAATCCAGCCATGATCCCGTTCGGTAGCGCTATCAGACCAGTCAGGTCGGAAGGCGGTACATTCCAGTCCAGACTGGGCAATTGCTCCATTAGCGCAGACTCAGCTACCGCATCGTTATAGGTAGCCGTGCTGATTGCGCGCTCTGCAACGAACAGGTAGAGCGTGCCATTGTTTCCGGTGGAAGTCCGGTAAATGCGCTGCAGGGTAATGTTGTAATTACCTATAGGCGCAGCCAGCATGCCGGTCAGGTTCACGGTCATACCTGATTGCCAGCTGACAATATTCGATGCGGGGCTTGGAACTGATTCTTCCCCCCAGGCCGTGACATTGGTGACGACATAGGCGCGGCTGGTCACTATCCCTGAACCAACTCCAGACAAAGTGGCTATTGGTGCTGTTGCCGGACCGGGTACGCCCATTTCGTAGTTGGCAATGGGGTAAGCCGTGCCGCCGCCTGTAGTGGCCATGGATAGGTTCGTTTTCTTGGGCGTTCCATCGCCCGTGTAGTAGACGCGCTGGGTCGTGTCGCCGGCAATCGGACCACGTACTGCATTTACATCCGTGGTCCAGCTTAACCAGAAATCGTTTGTGCCGTTGTTCATCCTGAACACGGACAGAATATTTCCGGCTTTGCTGGGCGTATTGACCGTCAGGGGATTTTTCCAGCTGCGCAACTCGCCAGAGAGCAGTTTGCAGTTGTTCGCCGTCTGCGCCATATTGTCGGCAAGCAGGCGCGGCGCAATGCGCGGGGTAATCCCTGAAAAGTTTGTCAGCGCGAAAGCAGGCATGGGTTTCCTATAGGCGTAAAAAAAGCCCGTCAGGGCTCAGTTATCAACCAATTTACGTTTTAGAATGTGATTGCGTTGACCGTTGGAATATCGCTGGCAGCAATCACCTGATCCTTCTTGGTGCGCTTGTTTACAAAAGCGGCATTGCCGCGTTGCCAGATTGCATCGCCAAGCCCCTGTACCTGCGCCAATGCCATAGGGATAGAATTATTGGCCTTATCCCACCAGGCAAAACCAGAAGGAACTGAACCCTTTGCTGTGACATTGGAAATCGTGCTGGTGAGCAGCGACTGTGAACCAGGATCACATTGGAATACGGTTCCCATGTATGCGATGTCAGCCGTCGCCGCCGCACCGAAAGCCTGTTCAAGCTCGGTATTCTTGGCGGTCTTGGCATTAGCCAATAGATCGGCAGCTGTGAACTGTGGTGTTGGCATGTTGCCAAGCGCTACCCATTCAAGGTATTCAGCGTAGTCCCTGTTAGCTGGGTCTAGCGGAATCGAAGCGTTGTCAGTTGTGCGCTTGATTGAATTTTTTGAAAGTTTGTACATGGTTTATAGCTCCGCATCCACAGCAAATACTGTGTAGGAAGTTGTTGTAGCGACTATGCCAGCGGGCCACCTAAAACTATTAAAATCTCCAGCCGCTACATCAAAGTCAGCACCAGCAGAAGAACCTGTAATAATAGCTACCGATGGTACGGCACGTTTTGTTACCTTCAGAACTCGATGAAAGAAAGGAGGATAGGCACTTGTTACCGTAGCCCCTGAAACCTCATAGTATCGCTGACACAACACTAACTCAGCTCCGTAACTCCGAACTTCAAACGGTGTTGCAACTGTTCCTTTTTCAAGTTGAATGTCAGCAAAGTAAAATTGGGTATTTGTTTGTGCAGCTAAGGAAGCATAAGTTAGATTAACAGAGAGTCCATTTGTTGCGTCTGCCGCACCTAAAGTTAGTGTGTACGTAAATGGCGTCCATACACTATCTGGAATTGACATCGTTGTAGAACCCACTGCTACTACCGTTGCGTAGTTATCACTTGCCGTAGGTTTATTAATACCAATCGTTAGTGTTTGAGCTGCACCCGTTACCTGTTTCACCTTACCTGATACTGTGATTGTTTTGCTGTTAAGATCAAAAGTATTAATCGCTTCAATCCGTTGGGAAACAGCAATTAAAGTTGAACCAGTAGTTGTGACATTACCCACTTGAAGTGCATATCCAGTAGTTGTTTCAGCTATACCAGAAGCCTGGCGCCCCAACGCAGAAACAGTGGTGCCTGATATTGAAATTAACCAATGATCAACCCAGCCATATAAATTGTTAGTTGTTGCGAAATTAACTGAACCACGTTGACCAACTTGCATACCACCATTAATAAGATTGT
>JBDSHM010000264.1:0-1866 GCA_039918495.1 Sulfuriferula sp.
GCGTTCCCAGCCGAGCGTCATGAACAAACTCATTGCACCAATGGCGATTAATCCGCCAAGGTAGTAAAGAACATGCGTGAAACGGAAGCTCGGCGTGTCCTTTTCTCTTTCACTCAGAAATTTCCAAAGCTGCTCTGCCTGATGCTCGCTAATCAGATCGTTTTCGGTTGCGTCTTTAAGGAGACCGCGGCTTAGTTCCATGCAAACTCCTGATTGTTGAGTTAACCGATTGAACGCCGTTGGCGGTCAGTCCGGGCGACACGAAGAGGCGTGATATTGAACGAAAGTTTGGGCTTCACTTAACCGCTTTCGTAAATGATTTGTTCATGGCCTCTGTAACATACTGCGTTAGTAGCCCCGATGATTTTTCCTGCATGCGCTTACCAACATCGCCTTGCCTGGATTTGAACTTACCAAAATATTTGGATGATTGCTTTTCATCTGTAATGGAGCGCAGCTCTATGGCATCGAAGTACTCGGCGTACGATTGCGCGAGATTGTTGTTCCACTTTTCTTGATATTTAGGGAGTACGTTTTCAAGATTTTCCTTGACTAGCACCATTGCTTTTTCGTTACCCACTTTCTGAGCAATGATCCGGAAAGTTTGTGTGGTTTCTGCAACTCGCAAACCCATTTGGCCGAGGTTATTTCCGAGTCCAAGCGTCTTTACCATGGAAAACGCCGCCTCACTGGTCTCGCTTGCCAGCGCTGGCGAGATTGAAAGGCCAAATACGAGTATTGCTGAAATGACGAACCGTAAACTCATGTGATGTTTCCTTGTGAACAAAACGAACGAATTGTTAGCTCGAAAAAATGTACTCACCTTTGATTTTTTTCGGGGAAATAAAGACAAAGTCGGGGAAGATCTTTTCACGGACATACCAGATATACGCCAACATACCGATGCTGATTGCAATACCAATAGACGATGCAATCGGGGTTGCAGAAAATCCCTCGAACGATCTTGGTAGCTGAACAATTAAAAGCAGGATATATACGTTGAATGCCCACGCTCGATACTTATAAAAACCCCAAGCAAGCAACAGTGGTATTAGCGCGATTACCACAGGTACTATCCATTTAGCGTTCGGCCCGATCTTGGCACCGATGCCGAAGCCAAGCAGCGCGCCGAAAAGTGCCTGGATAAACATGAGTGTGATAATGATATTTACTTTTTTGTCGTGCGTATTGCAACGAATAGGATCTGCATACGAGGCAATAAAATGGGCGAGTTGCCTGTCCTTAACCCCTTGACCAGATAGCTTGGTGAACACCTCTGACTTGGGGACGCCAGAGGACAGTAAATCGGCTATTTTTTCCTGAATTTCTTTTTTGTTCATGGTGGACACATACTCCATAGATAAGAGAGCTAAAGTTTGAGCACGGTTGTGCTGCTTTCTGGCCTCGCCTGACGCGACTTGTTATGTGCTTTGCTATTTGCGCGCATAGATATAATACATACTGACGTCATTCCACACGCCCTCATTGGTATTCCGTTTCTCGATCCTTGTTTCGTACTCGCGCTGGCACTGGGTCAATATCTCGGGTGGAACGGCATGCAGCGGATGTGGGTATTGGCCGGGGGCAAAATCGTCCTTCTGAATCCATGTCTCTTTGGCTTTATCGAGAGGAACAAAATAGCCGGATTTTTGCGCTCGAATATCTATTTCCTTGAAACCGGCCTCACTGAGTAACTGCCGGCTTTTCTCAATTGTGCTTGTGGGAGTATTCAGAAGATACGCAAAACCGTATTTCCCCAACACATCACGTGCAATAGCCACCCAAAAGTACGAGGTTACAGGTATTGCATGGAAGCCCAGAGCGCCTCCTGGCTTGAGAATGCCATACCAGTGCTTTAACGTTGCA
>JBDSHM010000265.1:0-11571 GCA_039918495.1 Sulfuriferula sp.
CAGATCAAGGTTTTTGCACCGGATGTGTTTTGTTTGACGGATAACGACATGTGCAGGGTGGAACTGCCGCTACTGCGTTATCCTGACATGGCAACAAGCCTGGAAGAGGTACTTTCCGTTCCGCAAATTGACGTCAGTCAGCGTATCGCAGTGGTATTCACTTCAGGATCAACCGGAATTCCGCAACCACATCCCAAAACATGGGGTGCATTGGTCAGCAGCGTGCAAGCCGAAGCCGCGCGACTGAGCCTGTTGAACGATACCTCACATGTACTGGTGGGCACTGTGCCGCCTCAACACATGTACGGCTTTGAATCCACGGTATTGATGGGATGGCAGAGCGGCAACGCCATCAGCCATGCGCAGCCATTTTATCCAGCCGACATCTGCCAGGCCCTGGCGGCTGTACCCGCGCCGCGTGTACTGGTTTCGTCGCCAGTGCATCTGCGCGCCCTGCTGGATGCGAAACTGGCATTACCAGAGATGGCTCTGGTAGTATCCGCCACTGCACCGTTGCCAGCCCAACTAGCGCAGGACGTCGAAGCACATTGCCATGCGCCGCTCCTGGAAATTTATGGCAGTACCGAAACCGGTCTGATTGCCACTCGCCGCCCTGTCCAAAGTGAAAAGTGGCACTTGCTGCCCGGAATAAAATTGATTACGGATGGCGACAGTACGCGTGCTTGCGGCGGGCACATCGAGACCATGATTGCCATGAATGATGTGTTGGAGCCTGTCTCCGACGAGCATTTTTTATTGCACGGACGCATGTCCGATTTGGTCAATATCGCTGGCAAACGCCATTCGCTGGCCAGCCTCAATCATCTGCTCAATTCCATTCCCGGCGTGGTAGATGGCGCTTTTTATATGCCGGATGAAATCGGCCATACTAACATTACCCGGCTGGTTGCTTTCGTGGAGGCACCAGGGATGGGGGTGGCCTGCCTACTGGCAGCCTTACGTGAGCATATCGACCCGGTTTTCCTGCCGCGACCGTTATTATTTGTTGAAAAACTGCCACGCAATCGCACAGGAAAACTGCCGCGCGCCTTATTGCAAGAGCTGTTTCAGGCGCATACCGCGCAGAAATCCATATGAATAACATCTCCCACTGGACTGTCCCGCTCGACCATCCGGCTTTTGCCGGCCATTTTCCGGGTTCACCCATCCTCCCAGGCGTGGTGTTACTGGATACGGCCCTGCAAGCCATCGCTGAGACCAGTAAAATAGAATTGGGTTGTTGTGAGATCAGCTCGGTCAAATTTCTGAATCCGGCTATTCCAGGTGATGAACTGGTTATTCAGCACGTCATTGCGCCCAATGGCAATATCCGTTTCGAAATCGCTGCCGGATCACGAAAAATTGCGCGCGGCAGTATTGTGCCAAAATCATCTGCATGACAGCGCCTTCCACAACCGACCACACATCCTGGGCGCATACGCCTGAGCGCAGCAATATGTTGATGCTGCGCATCATGACCTGGATTTCTTTGCGTCTGGGCCGACGTACCGCACGCGGTGTATTACACCTGATTGCTGGCTATTTCGTATTGTTCTCACCCACCAGTCGGCGCGCTTCCCGGAATTATCTAAAACGCGCACTTGGCCGATCTGTCCGCTGGTCCGATATGTACCGGCATTTTTTTACTTTTGCCGCCACCATCCATGACCGCGTCTATCTGGTCAACCGTCGCTTCGATCTGTTCGATTTTGAAGTACACGGCGAAGACATGCTGCGGCGTCTGATTGCAAATGGGAATGGCGTATTCCTGATAGGAGCGCACTTGGGCAGTTTTGAAGTCATTCGCGCGCTGGGCTGGAAAGACACGGATTTGCATGTCTCCATGGTGATGCACCAGGAGAATGCACAAAAAATCAATGCGATGTTGGGAGTTATTAATCCAGAATCCGTGCAGGATATTATCGGACTGGGACACATAGACTCGATGCTCAAGGTGCGTGAACGTCTGGACGAGGGTTGCGTAGTGGGCATGCTGGCAGACCGCACTCCTGGTCATGACACTTTGACCCCCGTTACAATCCTCGGCGCTAACGTGAACTTGCCGAGTGGCCCTTTTCGCATGGCCGCCCTGCTGCGGCGACCAGTGGTCTTCATGACAGGTTTGTATCTGGGCGGCAATCGTTATGCCATTCATTTCGATACCTTAGCGGATTTTTCCAGTGTTCCTACTGGTCAACGCGATGAAGCAATACAGGCCGCTATCGAACGTTATGCAGCCCTTCTCGATCAATATTGCCGCAAGGCGCCGTATAACTGGTTCAACTTTTTCGATTTCTGGCAGCCCGCACACTCAACCATGCCTCCAAAATCATGATGACGACACCACTCGCCCCACTTTTTTCACCCTTCACCCTCTTTCGCATACTCGTTGCGCTTATCTTGCTGCAATTGCCGACACTCAGCCAAGCGGCGGACTGGAATATTGACCAGTTAATGCAGGGGCTCGCCCAAATCCGTACCAGCCAGGCCAACTTTGTTGAAAAGAAAACCATTGCCATGCTTGACCGACCGGTGGAATCGTCTGGCGAACTGTTATACAGGGCGCCAGACCATCTGGAAAAACGTACCCTCAAACCCAAACCCGAATCCATGATTGTGGATGGCGACAGCCTGACCATCGAACGTGGGCGCAAAAAATATCACCTGCAATTGGCAGATTATCCTGAACTGGCCGCATTTATTGACAGCATACGCGGGACGCTGGCAGGCGACCGGAAGGCGTTGGAACGCAATTATCGACTCAGTCTCGATGGCACGATTGAACATTGGACGTTGCAACTGGTGCCTATCGATACAAAAATGCAGGCCGTCGTAAAGCGTATCCGCATTGCGGGAGAGCGCGACACTGTACACAGTATCGCAATCAATCAGGCCGATGGTGACAGCTCGAAAATGCTGATCGAAAAGTTGGTCAGCCCGTGAAGCAAACCAGAATAATCATTGCGCTGTGGCTAAGCTTTATTCTTGTCTGCGGCATAATTATCAGCCGCACTCAGTTCACCACCGATTTATCCGCATTTCTGCCACGCAGCCCCACGCCGGAACAACAACTACTGCTGGAACAGATACGCGACGGCCTCGCCTCCCGCCTGATTCTAGTAGGGATCGAAGGTGCTGATGCCGCAACACGAGCCAAACTTTCCAAACAAATGGCCCTGCAATTGCGGGCCGATCCTGCCTTTGCCAGCGTCAGCAATGGCGAACCCGTCAGCGCCGAACGCGACCGTGCATTTCTGTTCGACCATCGCTATCTGCTCAGTCCGGCGGTAACGCCTGCACGTTTCACTGTAACAGGTCTGCATGCCGCCTTGAGCGATAGCATCGATCTGCTTGCCTCGCCCGCAGGCTTGCTGGTGAAGTCGCTATTACCGCGCGACCCAACCGGCGAAATGGTGCAATTACTCGATCAACTCAACGGCGGTACCCATCCACAGCTGATAAATGGGGCATGGGCATCACGCGACGGCAATCGAGCCTTATTATTAATGCAGACGCGTGCTTCAGGTTCGGATACCGATGCCCAGCAACGCGACATGGCAGCCATTCAGCACGCTTTTGATTCCGTACCCAGTGCAAGCCCTGCCGCCAAGCTGGTGATGACCGGGCCAGGCGTGTTTTCGGTTACTTCGCGCGACACCATTAAAAGCCAGGTCACCCGGTTATCCATCATTAGCGTGGTGATCATTGCAAGCTTGTTATTGCTGGTTTACCGTTCCTTTACTGCATTGGCATTGGGATTTTTACCGGTGATCAGCGGAGCATTGGCGGGCATCGCCGCGGTCAGTCTGGGATTCGGCGCAGTACACGGCATCACCCTGGGCTTTGGCACTGCACTGATTGGCGAGGCAGTGGATTATTCGATCTACCTGTTTGTGCAATCAGAGCAAAGCGGCGCGGATCAACAGAACTGGATCAAGCGCTTCTGGCCGACTATTCGTCTCGGTGTACTGACTTCCATATTTGGCTTTGCTTCGCTACTTCTGTCCGGTTTTCCGGGTCTGGCGCAGCTCGGCTTGTATGCAATTGCCGGTCTGATTGCCGCCGCGATGGTGACCCGTTTCGTCCTGCCGCATCTGCTACCAGTCAACTTCCGTATCCATGATGTCACAGCGATCGGCATCACGCTCGCGCGTCTGGTGGGACGTGCCTCGATATTGCGCTGGCCAGCCATCATTGTATTAATTGCGGCCTGCGCCATCCTTGTTCAGCATCGCAATAGCATATGGAATGACAAAATTTCTTCGCTAAGCCCGGTATCGCAAGCCGATGTGGAAATGGATGCGAAGCTGCGTGCTGATATGGGCGCACCGGATGTGCGTTATCTGGTCGTGATATCCGGACCGAGCCGCGAATCCGTGCTGAGTTCCGCCGAACAAGTATCCACCGTGCTGAAAAAGCAAGTCGATCAAGGTGAACTTGCCGGATTTGAAAGTCCAAGCCGTTATCTTCCCAGCATGGCAACACAGCGTGCCCGCCAAGCCAGCCTGCCTTCTACTGCGGTACTGGAATCAAATCTGGCGCAAGCCATTCAGGGCTTGCCTGTACAGGCTTCCCTGTTTGCGCCCTTCCTGGCCGACATCGCTACTGCACGTCACCAGCCTTTGATACAGCCTGCCGACCTTGACCAGACCTCGATGTCAATGGCTGTGGATGCTTTGCTCATCCACCAGAATAGTCATTGGAGTGCGCTTATGCCGCTCACCGCACCTACAGGCACAAATATCAACGCCGACCAAATTCGCACAGCCTTAAGCAGTACAAACTTGCCGAATGTCATGTTCGTGGATATGAAAGCAGAATCCGATCGCCTTTATTCCGGCTATTTGCACGAAGCCATTCTATTGTCGCTAGGCGGTCTGGTCGCCATTATCTTGCTGCTGTTATTCGTATTTCGCTCACCTGTGCATGTGTTGCGAATTATCGTGCCATTGGCGGCAGCCGTCATTACCGTTACTGCCGGATTGGCGCTATTGGGACAACAGCTCATTATTCTGCATTTGGTGGGCTTGCTTCTAGTCGTGGCGGTAGGCTCCAACTATGCCCTGTTTTTTGACCATGTTGATCAAGCTCCGAAAGGTGCGGATGTAAAGTTTGAACCCAAGCCGAATCATCCAACGATCTCGCCGCGCACCCTGGCATCGATGCTGTTTGCCAACCTCACGACAGTTGCAGGATTTGGCCTGCTATCATTTTCCAATGTATCGATATTACAGGCCATGGGCGTTACCGTGGCACCGGGCGTCGTTCTGGCACTGATTTACTCCGCTATTTTTGCGCGCAAATCCAATGCGTAATTCGCCTTGGCAACCTACACCGCTGATCCGCGCAACCATCGCGCTGCATATCCTGGCGATCGTTTTGGTCATCGCAGAACCAGCGCTGTGGCGCTGGGCACTCAGTGCCGTGCTGGCAAACCACGCACTGCTTACGCTACTTGGCCTTTGGCCACGCAGCCATTGGCTGGGATCGAACTGGACACAGCTGCCAGCTGCCGCCACCGCCAGAAATGAAATTGCGCTGACGATCGACGACGGCCCGGATCCCATTGTCACGCCCCAGGTACTGGATATGCTGGATCGTTACGCGACCCAGGCCACGTTTTTCTGCGTCGGCGAAAAAGCGGCGCGTTACCCGGACTTGTGTCGCGAAATCGTGCAGCGTGGTCACGCAGTTGAAAATCATACCCAACATCACAGCCATCATTTTGCCCTGATGGGGCGCGCTGGCTTCAGGCGTGAATTGCAAGCCGCACAAGACACGCTTGCCACGATTACGGGCCAGCGCCCGCTGTTTTTTCGTGCCCCTGCCGGTTTGCGCAACCCTTTTCTCGACCCGGTACTTGCCCAATTAGGCTTACAGCTTGCCAGCTGGACAGTGCGCGGTTTCGATACCCGGATTAACGATTCTGAACGTATCAAAGCCAAACTATTGGGTAATCTGTGCGCGGGTTCCATTTTACTGGTGCATGACGGCAATGCGGCACGCACACCCGGTGGTATCCCGGTGATTCTCGACGTGATCCCCGCTGTGTTGGCCGCAGCCACAGCGGCTAATCTGCGTTTTGTTACTTTGCGTCATGCGCTTTCGTGATGCCGCCCCATACTGCCGTAGTCGACGGAGGACAAGCCTTGAATACAAGCCGCTTGCAGACACCCTGGTACCGCCAAGCAGCCGCGGTAATCCCTAAATACTGGTATCTCAAAAGTACCGGAACCATGCTTTTTATCAGCCTGTTTTTCGGGGCTTATTTCTATTTGCTTAAAAATCCGGCTTACCCGATAACGGTCATGCCCATCACCTCGCTGGATCGCATGATCACCTTTCAGCCAAGCACACTACCGATATATCTATCGCTGTGGGTCTACGTTTCCTTACCCTCGGTATTTTTAACCACACGAGACGAAATGTATCGTTATGGAATAGGCATGGCCGCAGTATGTCTCGTAGGTTTAATCATTTTTTACTTCTGGCCTACCGCCGTTCCGCCTGCAAATATCGACTGGGCCCGCTATCCGGACGTGAATTTCCTTAAAAACCTGGATGCAGCCGGGAATGCCTGCCCTTCCCTTCATGTCACAACCGCCGTTTTTTCAGGTATCTGGCTGCACCACTTACTGCGCCGTTTTGGGACGCCATTGTGGATACTCGGTTTCAACTGGATATGGTGTGTCGGCATTCTCTATTCCACTTTGGCCACACGCCAGCATGTTGTGTTAGACGTTTTGGCAGGTTTGCTACTCGGGGTGTTGGCAGCCTACCTGTCATTACGACAGCGTTCAGTAGCCAAGAGGCAACGGCTAACTGATTGATCCAAACCACATACATTTAATATCTGTTAAAGTTGTTCCACCAATATCCGTAATAAAAATATAAAAAGGTTGATGACTGAGGGGAGCGGCCTGCCTGTGCCATATCAGAACATCACCCAATATTCAGTCGCTGGTGATGGGCTTACCGCAGTGTCAAAACACTGTCTTCAGCCGTGCTCCCGGTGTATTTTCCCTACAGCTTATTTTTTAAGATAATAGTTTGTAACACATTGTGTTTGATCAAGATTACCCGATTGAACTGTGTCAATAATCCGGAAAAACCATGATGGCGTATGAATTTGGAATCACTGATTTTCAATACATTGCTGCAGGGGCAGCCATTCTCGGAAGTGGCGGCGGCGGGAGCTACAGCGATGCGGTCAGAGTGATAGAAGAACTGGCCGCACGTGGCTGGCAGGGTTCCGTTCAGGTAAAGAACTACGATGGGGCCACCAATTGCTGCGTGCTCGCAATGATGGGTTCGCCGGATGTAGCGGACAGTCTCACGCTGACCGATGTTGAATATTCCATCCTGAATACCGTGAATGCCTTTGAGATTGCTACCGGCACAGCACTGGGATGCGTCATTCCCGGTGAAATTGGCCCAATCAATTCGATCGTCCCACTCATTGCGGCGGCGCTTTCCGATAACGCCATTTGGGTCGTTAATGGTGATGGGGCTGGGCGCGCCGTACCCGAACTGCCACAAACCACTTATAGCGGCAGTCTCACCCTTGCCGCTGGCCCCTGTATCCTGGCAAACGACGACCAGACGGCAACGAATTTACAGTCCGCCACACTGAATGCCCCAACTTCGGCTCAAATAGAAGCATTAGCCGGTGGCATTGTTTCCGCCTTCGGCAGTTTTGCCGGAATTGCACTTTGGCAGTCCAATTCAAACAATAATTACGCTTTGACCGGCAGCTATATTGCCGGAACCCTGACGCAGGTGTGGACGCTGGGTAAATTTCTGCTGAACGCTTCGGTTCCTCCTTCCAGCATGGATGTTGCAAAGCAGATTACCGACATTACCGGACGTACGGCAACAACCATATTGAATGATTTTTATATTACGGCGGTTACACAATCAACCAACAGCGCATCGCTCGATGCAGGCATCATCCGACTTGATAATAATCCTGATCCGACGAAAAGCACCACGACACACTATATCTATAATTTGAATGAAAATCTGATCATGTATTCCAGCCAAAGCAATGCGCCGGATGTGATCGCTCCTGATTCAATCTGTTACTACTCGGAAAGTACCGGTCTTGGATTTTCCAATGCTACGGATGATCTGGAGACATATTTTGATTCAAAGACAAGCAAAAGTACCGGCTGTGCCGTCAGTATCGTCAAAATCGACACGGCCCCCGAGCTTTACGAGACGGCGGGTGTTGTCGCATCGTTCGCCGGACTGCTGCGCAATATCGGCTATGCTGGTGCACTCCCCTACCCTGCTCATTGATACATGATTGAAAAGGACATCAATAAGGAACGCCTTGAGCTTGCCCTGGAAGCAGCAGGGCTTGACCTCTGGGAAAACGATTTGCTAACTGGCGAAGTCATCTGCAAATCGAACAAGATATTTATCGAACTCGGTTACAGTGAAGAAGATATTGCCTCGAGCATGGACAGTATTTTTGCAATCGTTCATCCAGATGATATCCCGCGAATCAAAAATGCCATCACAGATCATTTAACAGGCGTTACACCTCAATATCGAAGTGAATTCAGGGCGCGTGCCAAGAATGGTCCATGGGTCTGGTATGCCAATTATGGCAAAATCATGGACCGCGCTGAAAACAATTGGGGGCAACGTTTTATCGGTGTGACGTTCAATATAGACGACCGAAAACGACAGGAAGAACTGCTTGCCGCACGTGAGATGGAATGGCGCACTTTAGTCGAGAATTCCCCGAACACCATCGTACGTTACGATAGAGAATGCCGTCGCATTTATGTAAATCCGGCGTTGTGCGCAATGTGTGAAGGTGGAAAATCGCTATTACTTGGAAAAAAACCTTCGGAGTATCCCGGCGGTGAAAATTTAGCGATATATGAGACAAAAATTCGGCATGTATTTGAGACCGGCGAAGATATTGAATTTGAATTAAATTGGTCTGGCCAGAATTGCAGGGAATTTTGCAGTCACATTCGGCTTACTGCCGAGCGTGACCTGAATGGCGAAGTTGTCTCTGTCATGGGGGTTGGACATGACATCACCGAACTCAATTCGCAGCGTTTGAAGATTCGAGAAATTGCATTTTATGATCCGCTTACCAATCTCCCTAACCGGCGACTGCTTATAGATCGGCTCCAGCTTGCCTTGATTTCCAGCGAGCGTAGCGGCATGCAGAATGCGCTGATTATCATTGATCTGGATAATTTCAAAACCCTGAACGATACGCTGGGTCATAACCACGGCGACCTGTTGCTGCAACAAGTCGCACAACGCCTCACAGCCTGTGTGAGACAGGAGGATACCGTTGCCCGCATGGGTGGCGACGAGTTCGTGATAATTCTGGAAAATTTGAGCGGAAAACCGCATGAAGCGGCATTTCAGGTTGAAGCATTTGGTGAAAAAATCCTGGCTATCCTCAATCAGCCATATCAACTAGCCAATCACAGTCGTCATAGCACGCCAAGCATTGGCGTGGTGATATTTGGCGGCAACTCAATTTCGATTGAGGAGCTGATGAAACGCGCAGATATCGCCATGTATTCAGCTAAAAAAGCCGGTCGCAATGCAATTCGCTTCTTTGATCTTGATATGCAGTCGGCAGTCGAGATTCGATCTTCTCTCGAAGAATCGATGAAACAGGCACTCCTTCAACAACAGTTCGTGCTTTTTTATCAGGCGCAAGTGGATAACTCAGGCATGATTGTGGGCGCTGAAGTATTACTGCGCTGGCAGCACCCGGTTCAGGGCATGATGCTTCCTGATGCCTTCATTGCGATAGCCGAAGAAACCGGACTCATCATTAACATAGGGCAATGGGTATTGAACTCGGTTTGTCACCAACTCAAGAGATGGGAGAAACAGTCAGGCAAAGATCAACTGCATCTGGCCGTGAACGTGAGCGAACGTCAGTTTTTGCAGACAGAATTTGTCGACCAGATTATCGACATATTGAATGCGACCGAAGTTGATCCGGCGCGCATTACCTTAGAACTGACTGAAAGTATGGTATTGAGCAATATCACTGAAGCGGCCAGTAAAATGGCAGCGCTCAAGAAATTGGGTATAAAATTTGCGATTGATGATTTTGGCACCGGACACTCATCCTTATCCAGCCTTCAAAAACTACCACTCGATCAGCTGAAAATTGACCAGAGTTTTATTCACGACATCGCAGACAATCACGATGGTGTCATCATTGTGCAAACTATCATCGCCATGGCGAATAACCTGGGAATGGAGGTATTTGCAGAGGGTGTAGAAACACAGGCGCAAAAAGATTTTCTTGTCGAGCATCACTGCCTGAACTTCCAAGGCTATCTTTTTGGTGAACCCATGCCGCTGGACGAATTTGAACAGACATTCGAATGCTGGGCAACACCTTCAAATGAGTCACTGTCTGCATAACGCCATCCCATCATATTAGGTCATAATCCCTCTTACGGACAAAGGTCGTTGCATTCAATGTCCCTTCCATTCAATTTTTATTAACGACTTGTTCTATTCGCGCTAGGTTACCCGAACTTGAATCCGCTTTGGCTTTCTCATTTTACCGCGACCAGTAGCATCGGGTGCGGCCTTGCCCAGACCCTGGGCGCACTGCGTCAGAATCGTTCCGGGCTGGCACCGTGTGCATTTGACACGGTGGAACTGACGACATTTATCGGCGAGGTGGACGGCGTGGATGAAATAACGCTCCCCGCTCATCTGTCAGCATTTGATTGTCGAAACAACCGCCTGGCGTTGTTGGGATTACTGCAGGATGGTTTTGTCGATGCGGTGCATGCCGTTATTGAAAAATACGGTGCCCAGCGAATAGGGGTATTTCTAGGTACCAGTACTTCCGGCATCCTGCAAACCGAACTGGCTTATCGGCGGCGTGATCCGGAAACAGGCGCATTTCCAACTGACTTTATTTATGGGACAACGCACAATACCTTTTCTGTCGCTGATTTCACGCGCCATTATTTTGGTTTGAGCGGACCGTCCGTTGTGGTGTCATCGGCTTGTTCGTCCAGCGCGAAGGTATTCAGTTCGGCTCGACGCATGATGGAAGCAGGGCTGATTGATGCAGCATTAGTGGGCGGCGTGGATTCCCTATGTCTAACCACGCTGTATGGATTCAACTCGCTCGGTCTGATTTCCACACAGGCATGCCGCCCCTTTGACATACAGCGGGATGGCATCTCGATTGGCGAAGCGGCTGCCTTCGCATTGCTGGAACGCCTCCCGGAACATCCGGACACCGATGCTGTGCTATTGCTTGGCGTAGGCGAATCCAGCGATGCCTACCACATGTCTTCCCCTCATCCGGATGGCCTCGGCGCGCGCATGGCGATGCAGGATGCACTACAAATGGCGGATTTAACCCCCGCTGACATCGACTACATCAACCTGCATGGCACCGCCACGCAGAGCAACGATGCCGCAGAAGGCAAGGCGGTTACCGGCTTGTTTGGCTCAGCCACGCCATGCAGTTCCACCAAAGGCGCCACTGGCCACACGCTGGGTGCCGCCGGTGGTGTGGAGGCGGTAATTTGTGCGCTGGCGTTGCAA
>JBDSHM010000266.1:0-1948 GCA_039918495.1 Sulfuriferula sp.
GATATCCAGTGCCACGCACTGCGCTGCCACCTCCAGCAACCGGTCTATGGACACCCTGGATACGCCTGGCATCGAATTGATCTGCTCAATTCGATCCGCGCCGTCCAGAACAAATACAGGATAAATCAGATCATCCACAGATAATCGGTTCTCACGCATCAAGCGACGTGAGAAATCGTCCCGGCGCATGCGTCTCATGCGCGTCTTAGGGGAGTTGGCGTCTGCACTCATAAACAATAAAAATCAATAGGTTAATAAAGAATTAAAAAAAATTTGAACTTCTTGCGAAAAGGCTCATCTTATCATGCAGACGGCTCGCTGCCGTCTCCCGCTTCTCCTCCCTGAGCGGGTGCCTCGACACCAGTTGAGGCTTTTTTGGCCCCGGTTTTACTCCCCTTTAACCGGGGCTCTTTTATGCCCGTCATTTTGGCTAATATTGAGCCATCTGGAAAAAACTTCTCCTGCTTCATCCATGCCTATACGCTTGGGGCTGGAAAACAATTGCGCTGTATAGAACGGCGACAGCGCCGCAAGTTCCTTTTGTACGAAACGCAAAGTCGTCATGGAATCACTGCGATTCAGCTTGTCACTTTTAGTCAGCAGGCAATGTACCGGCTTGCCGGTAGGCCGAAACCATTCCAGCATCTGCCGATCCAGTTCGGTCATCGGATGACGAGAATCCATGATCAGAATCAGGCCGGCGAGCTGTTTACGCTGTGCCAGATACTGAGCCAATAACTCGCGCCAATGATCCTTAATGGCACCCGGAACCTTGGCATAACCATAACCTGGCAAATCCACCAGAAAGCGGTTTTGACCCAAGCCAAAATAATTGATGTGCTGGGTTCTGCCGGGTGTTTTGCTGACAAATGCGAGCCTGGTCCGATTTGCCAGCGTATTGATTGCACTTGACTTACCCGCATTTGAGCGTCCGGCAAAAGCCACCTCAATGATGCTTTCCGGTGGCAAGTCGCGTAAATGATTAACTGTCGTGTAAAACTCTGCTTGTTGAAATAGATTCATTTAAAGAAACCCCGGGAACTGGCGTCGAAACCAAAACGCAGCTAAAATATTAGCTTTTTAGAATGTTACGGTAAGAGGAACTCACAATGAAATACACCATGGCGCTTGCGGCGCTTGCCGCATTCACTGCCTTTTCCCCGGCTCAAGCTGAAGTCACAACCAAAGGTGATCCTGCCAAAGCTCAACAGCTGGTGACATCGGTTTGCGCAGCATGCCACGGTGCAGACGGCAATAGCACATCGCCGACCAACCCGAATCTGGCTGGTCAGGGCGCTGATTATATCACCAAGCAATTAACGGACTTTAAGTCCGGTGCTCGCAAGAACCCGATCATGCAAGGCATTGTTACATCCAACAATCTTACTCCGGACGATATGAAAAATCTGGGTGCTTACTTCTCTTCGCAAACGCCGAAACCCGGCAGCGCCAAAAACAAGGAGCTGGCGCTAGCGGGTGAAAAAATATTCAAAGGCGGCAATGCCGGTAGTGGTGTACCAGCCTGTGCAGCTTGCCATGGCCCCACGGGTGCCGGTATTCCGGCTCAGTTCCCACGCCTGGCTGGGCAACATAGTGAATATGTATTGGCGCAACTGCACAGCTTCTGGAATGGCGATCGCGCAAACGATGGCGCCAAAATGATGCGTATCATCGCTTCCAAATTGACTGACCAGGAAATGAAAGCCGTTGCCGAGTATATTTCCGGCCTGCATTAATTCACAACCTGCCGGAACCTGCCGGCGCATAAGCAATCAATAGGGGGTGGCGCGAGTCACCCCCTATTTTTCCTGGCACACCATGAGCAAATCCACCGCCACATTTTCAAAATCAGTATACGAGCTCATGAGCTCGATGCGCTTTGCCATCAGCTTGCTCACCGTGCTGGCTATCGCTTCAATTATTGGTACAGTACTTAAGCAGAACGAAC
>JBDSHM010000267.1:0-4259 GCA_039918495.1 Sulfuriferula sp.
CCCGGTCATCGATTCACAATTAAAGACGCTCAACGCGGAAGAAGCCTTTAATCCGGACGGCTTGGTGCCGCGTACTGTGCGTGCACTCAAGCAGAAACTTCCCGGATTCGGCATCATTACCGACATCGCGCTCGATCCCTACACCAGCCATGGCCAGGACGGCCTGATCGACGCACAGGGCTATGTGATGAATGATGCGACGATCGCTGTTCTGGTGCAGCAAGCGCTGGCCCACGCCGAGGCCGGAGCCGATGTGGTGGCGCCATCAGATATGATGGATGGCCGAGTGGGCGCCATTCGTCATGCTCTGGATGCTGCGGGGTACATCCACACGCGTATTCTGGCGTATGCTGCCAAGTATGCCTCCAGCTTTTATGGGCCATTTCGTGATGCTGTGGGATCCACGAGTAACCTGGGAGCCAATAGTAAAGAAACCTATCAGATGGACCCAGCCAATAGTGATGAAGCCTTACGTGAAGTCGCGCTGGATATTGCGGAAGGCGCGGATATGGTCATGGTCAAGCCGGGTATGCCGTATCTGGACATCGTGCGACGCGTAAAAGATACGTTCGGCGTACCGACCTACGTTTATCAGGTGAGTGGCGAATATGCCATGCTCAAAGCGGCCGCCACCAATGGATGGCTGGATGAAAAAAAGTGTGTGCTGGAATCTCTGCTATCCTTTAAGCGTGCAGGCGCAGATGGCATTCTCACTTACTTTGCATTGGATGCGGCAAAGTGGTTAAGTCTGCCTCGATCTAATTAGAGGAGAATGCAGTCCCTATACCGCTTGTATAGGTGCTGCTGTTCGATAACTTATTGTTGTTTCCCGGGTTTTCTAAACTATTCACATTTTTATCCGTTAAATTTAATAAGCATCTGGATTAATGGGCATCACGTTAAGTAGTGGCGGGTCTAACTGGTAGTAATATGATGGCTATTCAACGCAGAAAACCGGCAGATGAGTGGTCCAAGACCATCGTGGAGTTTCAGTCTCCCCACAAGTTGCGAGAATTATGCATACCGCAAAGTGGAGAACAAGCTAATACCCAAAATATCACGGTAGAACAGCAAAAGTTCAAAATTCGGTTGGCTGCAAATGAGGACCGAGTGCAATCAGCGAGTCTTCTGATACAGAAAATGTATTCCTGGCGAGGTTATCAGACCAGCGAAATGGATGAAGACCCGAATCGAATCACGCTTCTTGCGTTCGATAAAGACAAGATTGTCGGGACGCTTACATTGGGCCTGGATTCCAAAGTTGGCTTGCTGGTGGATGAGTTGTACAAGCCAGAAGTGGATGGTTTGCGCGCACAGGGGCGGCGCGTCTGCGAGATTATCAAACTTGCACTGGATGAAGGTCTGGGCTCGAAGCCAGTTTTGGCCGCACTGTTTCATATCTCCTTCATTTACGGACACAATATCCATCAGGGAACCGATTTTGTAATTGAAGTAAATCCGCGACATGCGGGATTTTACCGGCGCATGCTTGGCTTTGAACTGTTGGGGGAAGAGCGGGTATGCAATCGTGTGAATGCGCCGGCGGTGCTGTTGCGGCTGGATTTGTCCTATGCTAAGCAGCAGATCGAAAAACTGGGTGGTTTAATTCAAAAACCAGCTGGTGAAAAATCTTTATATCCCTATGGATTTTCGAAGCAGGATGAAGAGGGTATTACTCAGCGTTTACTCCTCGGGACGGGTGGCTGACACCCAAAATGGGTAAATTTTATATACACTAATCTTGTTACCCAGCTAATTCTGGTTATACCCGGTTTTTTCCATCAAGCTACATTTCGTTCAATAGACGAAGAGCAAGCGATGCGATGCAGTATCGTAGCGATTGCCAGCGCTCAGGGCTACCACCTGTCAACGCCTGCTGTAGCAAATCGCGCCATGCTTGGAAATTTGATCCCTTGTAATATTGTCTTGATGCTGGTGCGGTCCCGGTTGGTTACCATGCCACCCGCGGTTCGTAATGGAGTACGTGATGCCGAACGTGATTGAGCAGATTCTAGATTTGGCAAGGTGGGCGCCGAGTGGCGATAACACACAGCCATGGCGTTTCGAAATTTTGAACGAGGGGCACATCGTGGTGCACGGTTTTGATACCCGTGAGCACTGTATATATGACCTCCATGGGTTTGGCAGCCAGTTGGCTCATGGAACTCTGCTCGAAACGTTGCGTATTGCCGCAACGGGTTTTGGTCTTCGTGCAGAGATTTCCTTGCGCCAAGACGCACCCGAGACCCAACCGCTATATGATGTATGGTTGCATCGAGATAGTGAAGAGGTTCAGGCTGACCCCCTCCTTCCGTATATCGAACGTCGTTGTACCCAGCGTCGTGCCTTCCGCACTCACGCCCTTACCCTTGACGAGAAACAGGCTTTATCGGCGAGTGTCGGTAACGCTTATAGGGTCTTGTGGATTGATGGCTGGAGTGGCCGGTGGGCCATGTCAAAGCTTCTGTTTGCCAGTGGCAAGGTCAGGCTTACGATACCCGAAGCCTATAATGTACACAGTTCCATTATCCAGTGGAATACTTGCTATTCTGAGGACCGTATCCCTGCTGCCGCTATTGGTCTTGACCCCGTGACCTTGAAACTCATGCGTTGGGCTATGAGGAGCTGGGCGCGTGTTGATTTTTTCAATAGTTATCTGGCAGGTCATTTATTGCCTCGAATTGAGTTAGATATGTTACCTGCCCTGCGCTGCGCCGGCCACTTCATCCTTCTGTGCGACAAAGAACCGCAGGGAATTAAGGACCATATGGAGGCGGGTCGTGCCATTCAGCGTTTCTGGCTCACAGCTACACAACTCGGCTTACAGTTGCAACCTGAGATGACCCCCCTGATTTTTGCCCGATATGTGCATCAGGGAATTCCTTTGACACGGGCGATGCCTGCTCTGCAGCAAGCAAAAGATTTGGCAGACAGGCTAGAGCGCGTGATAGGAGAGTCGCCTGCCAAGGCGGTTTTTATGGGACGGATTGGGCACGGGCGGACACCGCATTCCCGTTCTGTTCGGCTGCCTTTGGCAAAGCTGCTAGAATCTTCCCAAATCGGGAAGTCCTGATTTAAACCGGAAAACGGGTGGTGCGGCGGATTGACATTGATTATTGTGGAGGGTGTGATGGTGAAAGAAATCGATTTCGAAAAGCTTGTGCTGATTGCAGGGGGGCATAGTGCCTTCCAATTGCTCTGGGCGGGGGTGGAGTTGGGTGTGTACGATCAGCTGGCCAGCAAGCCCGACATTTCCCTCGATGAAATTGCTGGTGCGCTAGGGCTCGCGCGCCAGCCCACACGCATCCTGATGGTCGGGTTGACCGCGCTGGGGATTGTAATAAGAAGCCCCGAAGGGCTTTACCGCAATGCAAGTCTTACCGAGGACAGGCTGGTCAAAGGAAGACCCGGTTATGCAGCCCCCATACTTGGCTGGCAAGCGAACATAGTTTATCCAGGTATGCAGGATTTTGTTGCGTCTTTGAAACAAAATCGCAACGTTGGCTTGGACCGTTTTGACGGGACGGAACCTACTTTGTATCAACGGCTAACACATAACAAACCCCTGCAAAAAGTGTTTCAGGATGCGATGAGTGCCTTGTCAAAACAGAGCAATTCATTCTTGCCGGCAGCCATGGATTTTGGCAAGTACAAACAGGTGGTAGATGCCGGGGGCGGCGATGGCACCAATGCCATGGCCATCGCCAATCGCTATCCCTCGGTTAAGACATGCGTATTTGATTCGGCTTCGGTGTGCGAACATGCTCGGCAGAACATACTTCAGGCAGGGATGGCTGATCGCGTTTCTACCTGGGCAGGGAACTTCTTCAGCGATCCGTTTCCCCCAGGCACCGACTGCATTGTTTATTGTCACATTCTGACAATCTGGTCCATGGACAATAATCGCTTCCTGCTCAAACGTACCTTTGACGCACTTCCAGAAGGCGGCGCGGTAGTGATCTTCAATATGATGGCCGCTGATGATGAAAGCGGCCCATTAAGCACGGCTCTTGGCTCCCCCTATTTTCTTGCCATAGCCACCGGAGAAGGTATGTTGCACCCATGGAAGGACTACGAGGCAATTCTAAGAGAGACTGGTTTCAAGCAGACCATACGCCTGGATCAAGGTTTGCCTCTGGATCATGGCATTCTCGTCGGTATCAAATAAGTGTCCTACAGTGAAAAATGCCATGCAATATGACTACTTTGAGGCCTTTAATCGCAATCTGGGTTTTCTTTCCCTTGAAGAGCAAACGCGG
>JBDSHM010000268.1:0-3593 GCA_039918495.1 Sulfuriferula sp.
CAGCAGATGCCGCTCCGGCATATGCCAGCCGCGCGGCCTGACGAACAGCACCGCTACCTGCTGGTTCAATGCATAGTGTTTGCCCTCGGGCGTATCCAGCGTAATGGTTCGGCGTACGGCATCACGCAGGTTGATCTGCCCCTGGATCAGGTTGTTCCAGACCGGCGACAGGGAATCCTCGAAATCCGCCATGAACAACATTGGCGCCGGAATTGAGGGCGTTGATGATCATCTTGCGTTCAACCGGGCCGGTAATTTCTACCCGGCGATCCTGCAGCTCTTCAGGCACCGGGTCGATGACCCAGTCAGCGGCACGAATGGATGCGGTCTGTTCCAGGAAATCCGGCTTGATCCCCTGATCGAACGCCATCTGACGCTGGGCACGCAGAGCAAGCAGGCACTGACGCTTGGGCTCGAATTCACGAGACAGCGCGGCCAGGAACGAAATCGCCTCGGCACTGAGAATGGATGCGTATTCAGGTGAAACAACACCCTTGATTTCAACGCCATCGGGCAGGGGCGACACGCTCATGAGATGCCCCTTTCAGCAGGCGCCAGCGCAACAGGGGAAACCGTTTCCAGTATAGGAAGTATTCAGGTAATTACAGGCGACAATTGAGGGTATCTGGAATCCATGAACAGCCCGGATATCGCCTTGATTTATCCAGACGATGCTGTCATGCAGTGAGCGGCCGGAAAGGCCGCGGATAGAAACATCCGGGTAAACCAATCAACCGAAGAAACGTCAGGCAAAACGCCCGTGCAGATACTGGATGATGGCGGAAGACTCATACATCCACTGGCTGTTCCCCTGTTCATCCGTAATTTTCAGACAAGGCACCTTGATTCGACCGCCCCCCTGCAACAGCGCTTCACGGTGTTGAGGCAGTTTTTGCGCATCAAGCAGTGCAACATCCAGCGATAAGCGGCTGAGTTCGCGCCGGACTTTGATGCAAAAGGGACAGGTCCTGAATTGATAAAGCGCCAGATTTTGGCATTGCTGGTCGACCAGTTGTTGCGCACCCGCTGGCCGGACTATGCCCTTCGGCGTGGTCGCTTTTTCCCACAGCAGCATGAAGGGCGTCATCACGATTCGCAAGGTCTTGAAGAATATTTTAAAAAACCATTTCATCAGGAATTCCCGGGTAATTAATCGATTGGAAGAAGGAACCGTGTCACGGCGGTATTAGGTTGCCGGCCATTCTGCGGGCGATTGTGAATTGGGTATGCCTTGTGCTGAGCCTGATGGTCATGCGCAAGCGGATAAGCCACCCGCTTGCGCGCTTGAGTTCAACCATCCAGCCTAATGAGCCTCGCGCTGTGCCAGCGCGCGAGCTTCATGGCTATGGTCCGCCGCAAGCAGCATGTAGATACCCGGGACGACAAACAAGGTAAACAAAGTGCCTATCGACAAACCGCTGGCAATTACCAACCCCATATTGAAGCGGCTGACCGCGCCTGCGCCACTGGCAACGATGAGCGGCACCACGCCGAGCACCATCGCTGCGGTGGTCATCAGGATCGGACGCAGGCGCAGGCTGGCGGCTTTCTCGATGGCCTCGCGCTTGCTGGCACCCTGACGTTGCAGGTTATTGGCAAACTCCACAATCAGGATACCGTGCTTGGAAATCAGGCCAATCAGCGTCACCAATCCGACTTCGGTATAGATATTGAGGGTAGCGTGACCGATGCCCAGATTGATAAAAATCAGCGCACCCGCAATCGACATCGGCACCGATACCAGAATGATGATCGGATCACGGAAACTTTCGAACTGTGCTGCCAGCGCCAGGAAAATAATCACAATGGCGAAGAAGAAGGTCAGCACCAGACCACCTGATTCCTGTATGTACTGGCGCGATTGACCGGAGTAGTCAAAGCTATAGCCAGGCGGCAGCGTTTGCTGGGCCAAGGTTTTGAGACGTTGCAGTGCCTGGCCTTGTGAAATGGTCGGGAATGCCACACCCTGAATGGTCGCCATGTTTTGCTGCTGGAAATGGTTGATGGTTTCCGGCTGCGTCGTGGTTTCCAGATGCGCGACGGTGGATAACGGCACCATCGTGCCGCTGGCGGTACGCAAGTAATACTGTTTCAGTTGGTCGGCGTTCAGGCGATAACGCTGTGAAACCTGCGGAATGACTTTGTAGGCGCGGCCACTAAGTTCGAAATAATTCACGTAGCCGCCACCCAGCATGGCGGATAAGGCCGAGCCAATCTCCTGCATATTCAAACCGAGTTGCGCCGCCATATTACGATTGATCACGACGGTCGTCTGCGGCAGATCGATGCGCAGGTCAGTCTGCAGGAAAATGAATTCTCCTGTTTTCTGGGCGGCTTGCAGGAATTGCTGCGACACATCATTGAGCTGGTTGAACGGCTCGGTCGTCGTAATCACGAACTGAATCGGCAAACCGCGCGCGCCCGGCAAGGGTGGCGGCTGGAATACGGCATTCTGGGTACCGGCGATTTTCGCCAGATCTTGCTGCACCAAAGGCTGAAGTTGATTGGTGGTTCTGGTGCGTTCATCCCATGGCTTCAGCACCATGCCGGTAATTACCTGCGTCGGTGAATTGAGCTGGAATATATGGCCGGTTTCAGGAAAACTATCGAATACTTTTCGAACCTGAGCGCCATACATTTCACGCTGTTGTAGCGTCGCATCCGGCGCATTGAAAGAGGCCGAAATCAGGATGCCCTGATCCTCCTGCGGCGCCAGTTCCGTCATTGACGTGGTATAGAGAAAATAGATGCCGCCCAGCACGATCAAGGCAAATATCGCAATCACAGAAACATAATTGAGAACGCCATGCAGCCGCCGCTGGTAACGCACGTGCAGGCGCTCAAACTGTTTATCCAGCCAGATCACCAGATGGTCCTGCCAGTTGCCGCCTTCGCGCTTGGGCGCGCGCAGCAAACGCGAACTCATCATGGGTGAAAGCGTCAGCGCAATGATTGCGGACATCGTCACTGCACCGACCAGCGTAAATGCAAACTCGGTAAACAATGCACCTGTCAGTCCGCTCATGAAGCCGATCGGAACGTAAACGGCGATCAGCACGATGGTCATCGCGATAATGGGATTGGCCAGCTCCCGGGCGGCTTTAATTGACGATTCGTACGGCGTCAGCCCTTCTTCCAGATGTCGGCTGACGTTTTCCACCACAATAATGGCATCGTCCACCACCAGCCCGATCGCGAGCACCAACGCCAGCAATGTAAGCAGATTGATCGAATAACCAAGCGCCAGCATTACCGTAAACGTCCCGATCAGGGATAGCGGAATCGCGATAATCGGTATCAGCACCGAGCGCAACGAACCCAGAAACACGAACACCACGACCATCACAATCAGGATGGCTTCCACCAAGGTCTTGACCACTTCGTGGATGGACGAATTAACGAATTGGGTCGAGTCGTAAACGATATTGCTATTCAGGCCCTGCGGCAGTTGCGCCTCGATGTCCGGCATGGCTTTGCGCACACGTGCAACCACGTCCAGCAGGTTTGCGCCGGGTGCGACCTGGATACCGACATACACCGCTTTTCTGCCATCGAACGACACACTGGAATCATAATCGTCAGCACCCAGTGTT
>JBDSHM010000269.1:0-11255 GCA_039918495.1 Sulfuriferula sp.
ACCCGCATCCAGGCCAATATATTGCTCCCCCAGCAAGCCCGAGGTCAAAATCGCAGCAATTGTATCCTTGGGAAAAGCATATCGTTTGTCCAGGCTCAAAGTCACCGTCGCTTCATAAGTTTTGTCGTCAAATGCGATCTGACTGACCCGCCCGACCACTACGCCTGCGCTTTTTACTGCGGCACGCGGCTTGAGCCCGCCAATATTGTCGAATTCCGCTGTCACCGTGTAAGCATCTGACATATTAAAGCTGTTCATGTTCCCTACCTTGAATGCCAGTACCAGCAGGGCAGCCAGCCCCGCCGCCACAAACACGCCCACCCACAAATCGAGTGCTGTTCTTTCCATTGACCTATACCCCTTTGAACATGAATGCGGTAAGTATGAAATCCAGCGCCAGAATCGTCAGCGAGGAAGTTACCACCGTGCGTGTGGTTGCACGCGACACACCTTCAGCCGTGGGCGTCGCATCATAGCCTTCAAACAAGGCGATCGCCGTCACAGCAAATCCGAATACGCCGCTTTTGATCACACCGTTGATCACATCATGCCGAACATCCACGGCCGCTTGCATCTGCGACCAAAATGAGCCGTCATCAACGCCTATCAGCACCACACCGACTATATAACCACCAAAAATACCCATTACAGAAAAAATTGCCGCCAGTATCGGCATGGAAATTACGCCGCCCCAGAAGCGCGGTGCCACGATACGCGCAATCGGGTCGACCGCCATCATTTCCAGTGCTTTTAATTGCTCGGTGGTTTTCATCAGACCGATTTCGGCGGTGATTGCCGAACCTGCGCGGCTGGCAAACAACAGTGCTGCCACGACCGGGCCCAGTTCACGCACCAGGGACAGGGCCACAAGCACCCCCAAGGACTGTTCTGCACCGTATATTTTCAGGGTTTCATAGCCTTGCAGGCCCAGCACCATACCAACAAACAATCCTGAAACCACAATAATAACGAGCGACAACACGCCACTGGAATAAATTTCGCGTATCACCAGACTGAACCGTGTCACGCTGGTCCCTGAACGCAGCAATGTAAGCGCCATGAAACGGGTCGCGTAACCCAAACGCCAAATACTATTGATCACACTTCGCCCGATGGCGGAAAAAAACATGCCAATACGCATCATTTGCGCGCTCCCAACCCGAGATCCTGCGCATAATCCGCTGCCGGGTAATGGAAGGGCACCGGGCCATCTTCCTCTCCATGCACAAACTGATGTACAAACGGCAGGTCTGAGGCTTGTATTTCTGCAGGGGTCCCCTCGGCTTCGATCACGCCATCCGATACAAAATAGACATAGTCAACAATTTCCAGTGATTTATGTATGTCGTGTGTGACCACAATCGAAGTCAGGCCCAGTGTATCGGTCAGTCTGCGAATCAGATTGCCCACTTGACCCAGCGAAATCGGATCCAGCCCGGTAAACGGCTCGTCATACATGATGAGCATTGGATCCAGCGCCACTGCCCTTGCCAGCGCCACGCGCCGAGCCATACCACCGGATAATTCCGCCGGCATGAGTTGACTGGCGCCGCGCAGACCAACCGCGTGCAACTTCATCAATACCAGATCGCGTATCACCGACTCAGGAAAATCGGTGTGCTCACGCATCTGGAAAGCAACATTTTCGAATACGTTCAGATCGGTAAACAGGGCACCAAACTGAAACAGCATGCCCATCTTGCGACGCATCTGGAACAAGGCCTGATGAGAAAGCTGATGCATATCCTGCCCCTCTACCAGTACCTCTCCACCAGAAGGGCGCAATTGGCCGCCGATCAGACGCAACAAGGTTGTTTTACCTGACCCGCTACCGCCCATGATGGCGATCACCTTGCCGCGCGGCGCGGTCAAATTGATGCCTTTCAGTATCGGGCGCTTGCCATAGGAGAAGGAAAGATTACGAATTTCGACCAGATTATCTGTCGACACGGGTACGCCTTGAATTTGAGTTGATCGGATTCTATAACGACTGCCTGATGCGGACAATTTAATAACCGAGGATTTCCAGCAAAATCATCGCTTGTTGTAAATCTGCTACAGCGTGGGTCTGACTGACCAGATAGCACGACGTTCCCGGGGTCTGTAAACGCTGCTGTATTTGTGTCGACAGCGCACGCCAATCCGGCGCTTCTGGCAGCCACAGACAAGATGTCAGCAATCCTGCCGATGTATCCTGCAAACCTGTACGAGGCGCCAAAATTGCCAATCGCGCATGATCATGCTCGGATAAACTGGCTGGGACTTCCAGCACAAAACGAAAACGCGGCAGGATATCCGCTACCCACTGCATCAATGTAGCTTCGGACTGTTGCGCCCAGGCTGGATAATCAAGGTAGCAGCAGGTAAAAAAATTATTGTAGTAAGTCAGCCGCCAGTCTGCCGGAAGGTCTTGTGGATAGAAACTCCCTACCCAGTCTTCGTGCTCCCAGCCGCGCGCACCGACGTAACACGGATAACTTGGCGAATTTGTCATGATGCTGGCATTATAACAGCCCCTTGTAACCCGCTCCGGCCATGCAATTCGATCTTTTTTACGAGATTTCCCAGCCATCCCATCTGGCGCGCAGCGAAGCACAGGCCTATGCCGACACCCTAGCCGAAATCGAACTGGGCGACCGCCTGGGTTTCGGTTGTGCATGGCTGGTCGAGCATCATTTCATGCGTGGCTACTCGCACTGCTCCAAGCCGGACCTGATGCTAGCTGCGGCCAGTCAGCGCACCCGGCGTATCCGCCTGGGTTTGAGTGTGGTACCCCTGCCCTACCATCACCCGGTGCATGTTGCCGAGCGTGCCGCCACCCTCGACATCCTCACCGGCGGGCGCCTGGAACTGGGCATCGGACGCGGCTTTTCACCGCACGAATATGGCGTGTTCGGCGCCGCCATGAGCGACAGCCGCAGTCGTACAGCCGAGTCGCTGGCGATTCTGCGCGCGTCATTTCTGCGTCGCCCCGTTACCTTTCATGGCGAGCATTATGATCTGGACGCATTGGATATCCTGCCCTACCCGTTGCAATCCCCACATCCGCCACTATGGACAGCAGCGGTTAGCCCCGATACTTTTACCTGGGCGGCGCAACAACAGCTCGGCATGCTGGCAGGCCCGTTCAAACCATGGATGATGGTAAAGCATGATATTCGCAATTATCTCGACTGCGCAGCTAGCGTACCGGCACCGCGCGCCGGTATGACGGTCGGCATTTTCTGCCTGCCCGACGGCAAACGCGCCCGTGAGCTCGCCAAACCGGCACTGACCTGGTTTTACAATTCGCTATTCGCTACCACGCTGCCGGTGCTGGAAAAACTCTATCCCAGTTATGAACATTTTCACGATCTCGGGCGCTTTCGAAGCCTGATCAAGCTCGGTATCAATCTAAAGCTGCTGGAAACATTCGGCATGGCGGTCGTCGGCACGCCTGCTGAATGTATTGAGAAGCTGCAAAAATACCGTGAAGCCGGGTTAACCAATCTGCTTTGTGCCGTGGGTGCCGGCGCACTCCCGACCGAAGCCATTCAGGAATCCATGCGCTGCATTGCGGAAGACGTCATGCCGGCTTTTCAGGCCTGATGCGATGCGCATATTCGTAAGTGGCAGTACCAGCCACCTTGCCCGTGCCTTGTTACCACGTCTATGCGATGACCCGGCGATCGAATCGGTGTTGGGACTGGATAGACAGCCGGGATGGTTTGAGCACCTAAAATACCGTCATGTCCAGGCAGATCTGCGCGACGTCAATCTCGCTCCGTTGCTACAAGGCTGCGATGGCCTGGTACATCTGGCGTTTGTGGTGCTGCGCGGTAAAACACCAGTGCACACGATGCGCGCCATCAACCTGGATGCCTCACAACGTTTGTTTGCCATTGCCAACGCGGCGGGTGTGGCACGACAGGTGCATCTGTCCAGCGCAGCTGTGTATGGCAGCGGCACGCTAGTTAATGAAGCTGCGTCACTCAATCCTATTCCGGGCTTTCTTTATGGCGAACACAAAGCTGAACTGGAACGCTGGCTCTCAGTCCACTTTCCGGATGTCGTGCGCTTGCGTCCACATATCATCCTGGGTTCCCATGCTCAGCCGCTTTTGAATACACTGTTACGCCAGCCTTTTTATGTGCGTCTACCCGATCCGCAACCCTTGCTGCAATGTGTGCACGAAGATGATGTGGCTGTAGCCATTTTATTGGCGCTCAAGCAACCGGCTAGTGGGGCCTATAACCTGGCAGCAGACGACAGCTTCAGCTTTCGTGATGCAATTCGCGCACGCAATCGCATTGCGGTGCCCATTGCGCCGAAATTAGCCGGCGCGGCACTTAAACTCGTTTGGGGAATGACAGGGGCAGGCGGCGAACCCGGCTGGATGGAAGGAGTGCATCTGAGCCTTACCTTGAACTCCAGCCGCGCTCGCGATGAACTTGGCTGGCGTCCATTGCACACCAGCAAGGATATGTTGATACGCTGAATTACTCGCGCCGCCAGGTGGTGCCTTGCGGGCCGTCTTCCAGCACGATCCCGGCATCCAGCAATTGTTTGCGAATCCGGTCGCCCTCGGCAAAGTTTTTCGACTTGCGCGCAGCCGAACGATCCACTATCAGTTGTTCTATCTGTTCCGATGAATAAGCGCTGCTGGTCAGCGCCTGCAGATACGCAGCTGGGTCATTTTGCAGCAAGCCCAGTATGCCGCCGAGCGCCCGCAGCAGTGCGGCATCTTTCGACGGCTTGGTTTCGTCCGGCGTCGCAAACATCAAGTCGACTTCATTCCCAGGGCTAGTACGCGACCTATTGATCTCGCCCGCCAGCTCGAACAGCACCGCCATGGCCTCGGCAGTGTTGAAGTCATCATCCATCGCCGCCTTGAACTGCGCAGCATGCTGGTTTTCCCAATCAATCGGAATTTCAACAGCTGGAATATCCCGCAATGCTGTGTACAGCCGGGTCAGCGACTGCCTGGCGTCATCCAGATGATGGTCGGAATAATTCAACTGGCTACGATAATGGGCGCGCAGAATAAAGAAGCGTATCGTTTCGGGATCATAACGGGTCAACACTTCCCGGATCGTGAAAAAATTGCCCAGTGATTTGGACATTTTTTCATTATCCACACGCACAAAACCATTGTGCATCCAGTAATTCACAAAGGCGCAACTATGTGCGCCCTCAGACTGAGCGATTTCATTTTCATGGTGCGGGAACTGCAAATCCTGTCCACCACCGTGAATGTCGAAATGCGCGCCAAAGTAATGTTCACCCATCGCTGAACATTCAATATGCCAACCCGGACGTCCCGCTCCCCATGGCGACTCCCATGAAGGCTCGCCAGGCTTGGCTGCTTTCCATAGTACGAAATCGAGCGGATCGCGCTTGTTCCGATCCACCTCGACCCGCTCCCCCGCGCGCAACTCATCCAGTGATTTTCCCGATAGCTTTCCATAACCTGGAAAAGCATGCACAGCGTAATACACGTCGCCGTTGGCGGCCGGGTAGGCCAAACCACGCGCGATCAAGGTTTCGATCATCTGTTGCATGGGCGCGACAAAATCTGTTGCGCGCGGCTCATGGGTGGGCGGCAGGACACCCAGCGCGGCGGCATCTTCGTTCATTGCAGCAATGAACCGCGTGGTAAGATCATTGATGGATTCGCCGTTGGCGGCAGCACGCTTGATAATTTTGTCGTCAATATCGGTCACATTACGCACATATTCGACCGCATAGCCCGACGCGCGCAGCCAACGCGTGACCATATCAAAAACCACCAGCACGCGCCCATGGCCCAGATGACAATAGTCATATACCGTCATGCCGCACACATACATGCGCACATGGCCTGGAGTGATGGGAACAAAGTCCTGCTTTTGGCGGCCTAGGGAATTATAGATGGTGAGCATGATGTAAATTGCGAATCAAATATGCGAAGATTTTGAAGCCACGGGAGTTCTTGCTAGAATTAGCCTCCTCTGGATCGTAGCCAACCGAGTATATCATAATGAAATCCGTTCCAATTTTTGTGCTTTTGATCGCCTTGTTTACCCCCTTTGCCCAACAAGCGAGTGCGGCGCCCGCACCTGAAGTACAAGAAATCAGCAATCTGATGAAACAAGGTCATCTGGATGCAGCCTTAGACCGCGCCAACGCCTACATCGCTAAAAATCCGCAAGATGCGCAAACCCGTTTCATGAAGGGTCTGATTCTGACGGAACAGAACAAAAGCGCCGAAGCCATTAAAACATTCACGGCACTCACCAAGGATTTCCCCGGATTGCCTGAACCCTACAATAACCTGGCCGTACTGTATGCCGCGCAGGGAAAATATGACGAGGCAAAAAACGCCTTGCAAATGGCCATTCGCACCAATCCAAGCTACGCCACTGCACAGGAAAATTTAGGCGACATATACGCCAAGATGGCTACGGCTGCCTACGACAAGGCATTGCAGCTTGATACTCACAACACTTCCGCGCAAACCAAATTGTCGATGATTCGCGAGTTGTTCAGCAATAACGGAAAACCTGTGCTGATGGCCAAGGCCGGGGACGACAAGAAGCAAAACACGGTCATTGATACGCCCGCATCCAAGCTCATTTCCGTACCCAAGCCCGTTGCGCAGCCTCCGGCTAAGACAAAAACCACACCCAAATCGATCGAAAAAGAACAAGTAGAGACTCCCAAGGAAAAAAATCCGAACATTACCGTTGTTACTGAAGCAGTTGAGGCTTGGGCGAAAGCCTGGTCAAAGCGAGATATAGACGCCTACCTTGCCTCCTATTCTCCAAAATTTAAACCCTCGGGTAACGAATCCCATGCGGCCTGGAAAAAAAGCCGGCGTGAACGGGTTACCGCTCCAAAGAAAATCGTTGTGGAATTGACCAATTTGCAGGTTAAAGAGCTTGGCCCCAAGCACTATCAGGCAAGCTTCCGGCAAATCTATCGTTCCGACACGCTGTCATCCCGCACCCATAAAGTCCTGGAACTGGTCCAATCGGGCCACAACTGGCTAATCATCGAAGAGCGCAACCGCTGAATTCCACTCACTTTGATTTGAGTAGCGTCGGTCCAGTCTCATGGTAAAACTGCTTAGTACCATTTTGCTGGTCATGCTCTGCGTAGCGACAACTGCAAAAACGCAAGAGATCGTGGCGATGGCGAACGCACCTGTTTCACTCTCGACTGGACATTCACGTCCTTTCAACTCCGAACGCAATCATCCTGAAGCCATGCTGAACCAGGTATTGCTCTCGATTAGCCACAATCATCTGGATCTGGCCCTCGAAAACATCAATCATCTGGTCAGCCTTTATCCGGATTTTCGCCTTGCGCAATTGATCCGCGGCGATCTGCTACTGGCTCGTGCGCAACCCATCATGACCATGGGCAATGTCAAGGCCGCGCCTTCTCAACTTGATGATTTGCGCTCGGAAGCTCACGTACGGTTAAACAATTATCTTCAGCAACCCGCCCAAGGACTGGTTCCAGGTGAATTGCTACAACTTGATTCAAGTCTAACGAGTGCAGTCGTAGTAGACACATCAAAATCGCGTTTATATCTGTTTCAAAACAAGGATGGCGTACTGACCCGGCTTGCGAATTTTTATGTCACGATCGGTAAAAACGGGATCGACAAAACCCGCGAGGGCGATAAACGTACACCGCTAGGGGTGTATTACATCACCAGCAAAAAAGATGGTAAAAAAGTCGGGCCTTTGTATGGCGATGAAGTCTTCCCGCTCAATTATCCCAATGACTGGGATCAAAAACAGGGGCGTCACGGGCATGGTATCTGGCTACACGGCACACCTTACGATACTTACAGTCGCGCACCAAAATCCAGTGATGGATGTGTAGTGCTGACCAATTCCGACTTGAGCGTACTAAGCAAATACCTGACAATCGGATTAACCCCGATGATCATTACCTCGCATATTGACTGGGTGTTACCGCAAAGCGTTGATGGCGACAAGGCCACACTGATAAGTGCCCTGGAATCCTGGCGCCACGACTGGGAAAGCCTTAACACGGCGTCTTATTTAAAGCATTATGCTGCCGACTTCAGTGCAAACGGTGAAAGCTTTACCGACTGGGCTGCCGATAAACAACGCATTAGCGAAACGAAAAGCTGGATCAAAATCAAACTATCGAAAATCAGCATGCTTGAATATCCGGGCGAAAACGATATGGTAGTAGTCAACTTCGACCAGGATTATCGGAGTAACAACTTGAATTCTCGCAGTCATAAGCGACAATATTGGCAACAAATCCACGGCAAATGGAAAATCGTCATGGAAACGACACTTTAAAACTCACCCTAAATACTGGAGCATATACATGGTCAAGCTACACACCAATCACGGCATCATTACCATCGATCTCTACGCTGACAAGGCGCCAAAAACAGTCGCCAATTTTCTCGACTATGCGAATAGCGGCGCTTATAACAACACCATTTTTCATCGCGTCATCGACGGCTTCATGATCCAGGGTGGTGGATTCGAACCCGGTATGAGTCAGAAACCGACCAATGCTCCGGTCGAAAATGAAGCCGCCAATGGCCTTAAAAACGAAGCCTATACGGTTGCCATGGCGCGCACCCCGGATCCACATTCGGCCACCGCCCAGTTCTTTATCAACATCGCCAATAACAGCTTTCTCAACTTTACAGCCGCTACACCGCAAGGCTTTGGCTATTGCGTATTCGGCAAAGTAGTGGAAGGCCAGGATATCGTGGATAAAATCAAAAAAGTCAAAACAGGTAATCGTGCCGGACATCAAGACGTGCCATCCGAAGACGTCATCATCGAGCGCGTCGAAATCGTCTGATTGCATGCGCGGGAACTCGCACAGCCTGTTCATCTCCGATCTGCATTTGTGCGAGAGCCGGCCGCATATCAACCGGCTGTTTTTTTATTTTCTCGAAACATGTGCGCGTCATGCCGAGGCATTGTACATACTTGGTGATCTCTTCGAGTCATGGGTAGGTGATGATGACGAGACAGCCTTGGGCCGTGACGTGGTCAATGCGCTACGCAGACTATCCGACAATGGCGTGGCAGTATTTTTGATGCATGGCAATCGCGACTTTTTGCTTGCGCAGAAATTTGCCGATGCGTGTGGCGCGCATCTTTTGGATGATCCTACCCTGCTGGATTTATACGGCCAACCAACCCTGTTGATGCATGGCGATACACTGTGCACAGATGACAGCGCTTATCTGGCGTTCCGGGCACAAGTACGCGATCCAGTCTGGCAGGCGGGCTTTCTTGCCCAGCCGCTTGCTAAACGCCATGCCATGGCCCAGCAGGCACGCACCCATAGCAAACAGGCCAAGCAGGAAAAAACAGTCGAGATCATGGATGTCAATCACCAGACCGTACTCGAAACGCTACGCAAATACGGCTATCCACGTCTGATTCATGGTCATACCCACCGTCCTGCGCGCCATCAATTAGCCATTGATGATCATGTGTGCGATCGCTGGGTATTGCAGGACTGGTACGAGAACGGCGGCTATCTGCGTTGTGATTCGCAGGGTTGCGCCTCCCACGCTCTTACTTACCCTGCATCTGATCCGCGTTAATGATTTTGTATGTTGGCGGCAATTGGAATAATGCCGGTTGCGATGCCCGCAGGCTGTGTGACACATAGCGACGGCTACGCCCATTGGCATACAGTTCTTGAATGGGTAATCCGTATTGCAGCGTGCGACGAATCTCGAACACATGCTGCACCAGATCACACTGATCACGCATTTCCGGCGGCGTTCTTTGCCAGGTGAGTGACTCCATCCACGTCAGGGTTTGCCGATAAGTGCCGAGTGCGGACACCACCTCGGGTAAAATATTTTTCGTCGCAGTAATTTCCATGCAGGGCTTGCCATTAACGCCGATGGTGAATTTACGCGTGTTACCCGGCAACTGTTTGACCTGTTCCTGGATTTTCCACGGTGTAGGTTTTGCCAGTTTCACTTGATGCGGATTGTAACGGTAAATATTTTTCTCACTCTGTATCACGTTATAAATCGCGCCCGAATGGCGATCCATCAAAATAAAATCGCCATTGTCCTTGCCCGAATCCATGCGCATGAATTTTGTGGTTACCAGGATACGGGTAGGATAGGCTGCCACACCCGGGTCCTGATCGAGATAGTCCAGTTCGGTCATGTTCTCGGCCAAACCCAATATCGGCCATAACAGCGCCAACCAGAAAAATCCTTTAATCAGTTTGTTCATAGCGCGTCCAATCCTCTTGCCAGATCATGCTGAATATCACGCACCGATTCCAACCCCACCGCCACCCGCAATAGTCCGTCACCAATACTTGCGGCGCTACGCTGTTCCGGCGCCAGCCTGCCATGCGTGGTGGTCGCTGGATGAGTAATGGTGGTCTTGGCATCCCCCAGATTTGCAGTGATGGAGATCATGCGGGTTGCATCCACTACTTTCCATGCAGCCGCTTTACCGCCTTTTACATCGAATGCAAGGATACCGCCCCCGCTACGCTGCTGGCGCATGGCCAGCGCATGCTGCGGATGCGATGGCAGGCCTGGATAATATCCCCGCTCCACACCTGGATGCTGTTCCAGCCAATTCGCCAATTGCAACGCTGAGGCAGAATGTGCATCCATGCGCAACTTCAGCGTTTCCAGACCTTTCAGAAATATCCAGGCATTGAATGCACTCAAGGTAGGACCGGCCGTGCGCAAAAAAGTGAATACACCCTCCATCAGAGCCTTGCTACCCAGAACCGCCCCACCCAGCACCCTGCCCTGTCCATCCAGATATTTGGTGGCAGAATGAATGACGATATCTGCTCCCAACTCAAGCGGACGTTGCAGCGCCGGTGAGCAGAAGCAGTTATCTACCGCGAGCCATGCACCATTTTGCCGGGCCAAATCTGCAAGCGCGGTGATGTCGCTGACTTCAGTCAATGGATTGGAAGGCGATTCAAGAAAGAACAATTTGGTATTGGAGCGTATGGCATGACGCCATTCGTCCACATCGGTCGGCGATACCAGTGTCGTTTCTATCCCGAAGCGGCTCATGATGTTATTGAACAATTGCACCGTGGAACCAAAAATGGAACGCGAAGCAATAATATGGTCGCCCGCCGACAGTAACCCCATCACTGTAGACAGGATGGCGGACATGCCGGAAGCTGTGGCAACACAGCGCTCTGCCCCCTCCAGCGCGGCCAGTCGCTGTTCGAACATGGTCACAGTGGGGTTGGTAAACCGCGCGTAAATGTTGCCA
>JBDSHM010000270.1:0-2960 GCA_039918495.1 Sulfuriferula sp.
GCCGCGCTGGTGGAAGCGCTGGCCCAAGACCCGGCAGTGCAGAGCATCTCTTCCATCGTCGGCATTGACGGCACCAACACCACGCTTAACAATGGCCGCCTGTTGATCAGCCTCAAGCCGTTGAATCAACGTGCCGAGCGCGTCGGACCGATCATTGCCGGTTTGCAGCAGCGTGCGGAAAAAATAGACGGCATCGAGCTATTCATGCAGCCGGTGCAGGATCTCACCATCGACGATCTGGTCAGCCGTTATCCCTACCAGTTCAGCCTGTCTGCCAATAGTGCCGAACAGCTTGCGCAATCTAACCAGAGCCTGATGGAACGGCTGCGCGAACTGCCGCAATTGGCCGGTGTAACCAGCGATCTGCAAGACCAGGGTTTGCAAGCCTACGTGAATGTCGATCGCGATGCGGCCTCGCGTCTGGGTATTACCATGAGCGCCATCGACAGCGCACTCTACAGTGCTTTCGGTCAGCGCCTGGTCTCTACGATTTTCACCCAGTCGGCACAATATCGCGTGATGTTGCAGGCGGCCTCATCCACTACCTCATCCGGTCTGGCTGCATTCAACAATATTTATCTCGCCACCAGCGGCGGCCAAATGGTGCCTTTGACGGCGATTGCCCATATCGAGCAGCGCACCACGGCACTGGCTATTGATCATCTGGGTCAATTCCCGGCGGCGTTGGTCTCGTTCCAGCCGGCGTCGGGTATATCTCTGGGTGCAGCGGTGAGCGCGATTCAGGATGCGGCAAAGCAGGCCGGACTGCCTGCCTCGGTAGCGATCAGCTTTCAGGGGGCAGCCGCGGCTTTTCAGGCTGCCTTGTCCAACCAATTGTGGTTGTTGCTGGCTGCGGTCGGCACCATGTATATCGTGCTGGGCGTGTTGTATGAAAGCTATATCCACCCCATCACCATCCTGTCCACGCTCCCGTCTGCGGGAATTGGTGCCTTGCTGGCCTTGATGTTCAGCGGCCACAATCTGACCGTGATCGCCATCATCGGTATTATTTTGCTGATCGGCATTGTGCAGAAGAATGCCATTCTGATGGTGGATTTTGCCCTGGATGCGCAGCGTCGTCAGGGGCTGAATGCACCCGATGCGATTCTGCAGGCAGCGCGTTTGCGTTTGCGACCGATCCTGATGACGACGTTTGCTGCGCTGTTCGGCGCGATACCGCTGGTCGTGGGTGGCGGCATGGGTGCCGAACTGCGCCAGCCGTTGGGAATCACGCTGGTAGGCGGCCTGTTGCTGTCGCAATTGCTGACGCTGTTTACCACGCCGGTGATTTATCTGGCCTTCGACCGTATGGCGACACGCTGGGAAGCCTGGCGCAGGCGACGTTTCGGCGGCGACGCCAATGTGGTTCATAGCGAGAGGGAAGGGTGAATATCTCCGCCGGTTTTATTCGCCGTCCGGTCGGCACCACGCTGCTGGCATTGGCGGTGCTGCTGGCCGGCATTATTGCGTTTCGCTTGTTGCCGGTGGCGCCGTTGCCACAGGTGGATTTCCCCACCATCATGGTGCAGGCCAATATGGCAGGCGCCAGTCCCGATGTGATGGCCGCCACGGTCGCCACGCCGCTGGAACGCTCGCTGGGGCGTATTTCCGGCATTACCCAGATGACCTCATCCAGCTCGCTCGGCTCAACTCGCATCATCCTGCAGTTTGCCTTGTCGAAGAATATCAACACCGCTGCGCGCGAAGTGCAGGCGGCGCTCAATGCCGCACGTACGCTGTTGCCCACCGGGCTCACCGGCAACCCCACGTATCGCAAGGTGAATCCGGCCGACGCACCGATCATGATTATTTCGCTCACCTCGGCCAGCCTGACGCGCGGGCAGATGTACGATGCCGCTTCGACTTTGCTGGGACAGAAGATTTCGCAACTGTCCGGTATCGGCCAGGTGATCGTTGGTGGTTCGGCATTGCCGGCGGTACGCGTGGAACTGGATGTCCCCAGGCTCAACAGCATGGGCGTGTCGCTGGAGCAAGTGCGTCAGGCAATCGCCAGTGCGAACGTGAATGCGCCCAAGGGGGCAGTGGAAAACAATGAACAGCGCTGGCAGATCGGCACCAATGATCAGCTCTCCACAGTGGCTCAATATCAGCGTGTGATCGTCGCCTATAAAAATGGTGCACCGATCCCGTTGAATCAGGTTGCAAGCGTCTATGAAGGCACGCAAAACGCACGCAATATGGGCTTGTCCAATGGTGATCCCTCGGTACAGATCATTATATTCCGGCAGCCGGGCGCCAACATCATTGATACGGTGGAAGGCGTAAAAGCGGCACTGCCCGGACTGGAGACATCGATCCCGGCGGCGATCAAGGTACGTATCATGTCGGATCGCACCGTGACGATTCGCGCGTCGCTGAAAGAAGTCGAGAACACGCTGTTTCTGTCGGTGCTGCTGGTGGTGGGCGTGGTCTGGCTGTTCCTGCGCGACTGGCGCGCCACGCTGATCCCCAGCATTGCCGTGCCGTTGTCGCTGATCGGTACTTTCGCGGCGATGTGGCTGCTGGATTACAGCCTGGATAATCTATCGCTGATGGCGTTGATCGTGGCGACCGGCTTTGTCGTCGATGATGCCATTGTGGTGCTGGAAAACATCATGCGCCATGTCGAAGACGGCATGCACCCCATGGCGGCATCTCTGCTGGGTGCGAGGGAAATGGGTTTCACCGTGCTGTCGATGAGTCTGTCACTGGTCGCAGTGTTCATTCCGGTGCTGTTCATGGGCGGCATCATCGGCCGACTATTTCACGAATTCGCCGTCACGCTCACCATCGCCATTGCCATTTCGCTGGTGGTGTCGCTGACGGTGACGCCCATGCTGGCGTCGCGCTGGCTGCGTCCGCATACACCGCCTCCCGAAGGACAAATGCCGCGCCGTTCTGGACTGGCGCGTGGCTGGGACGCCGTGGTGCGCGGTTACGCGAGCAGCCTGAACTGGGCG
>JBDSHM010000271.1:0-9672 GCA_039918495.1 Sulfuriferula sp.
GCAGCGCTTCGAAGGCGCGGCCAAGATAGGATTTGACGATGCGGTGGACCACGGCGATGGTAATCAGCAATGCCACCAGCACGATGTAATAGTAGTCAGTGCCGGTAACCTGGTGTCCGAAAAATACCGGTTTGCGCAGCGAAATCCCGAGCGGACCATTGGTCAGGAAATCCATTTCATTGATCAGTATCTGGACAATGGTACCGAACGCCAGTGTCACCATTGCCAGATAAGGGCCGGTCACGCGCAATGCCGGGAGTGCCAGAACGGCCCCGAACAGAGCGGTGACAACGATGCTTGCCGGTACCGCGAGCAGGAATGGCACACCCAACTGGAAGTTAAGTACGCCGGCAGTGTAGGATCCCACCCCAAATAAAGCGGCATGCCCAAGCGAGACTTCGCCCACATAGCCCACAACGATATCGAGGCCAAGCAGTAGGATTGCATAGATACCAATGACCACCATCAGGTGGATGTAATACGGATTGGTCCAGACCATGGGCAAAGACGCAAGTACGCCTAATGCCAGGACAAAGGAGATTTTTTTGATAGCGCCCATGCTTATACCTTGTTGATGACGGTTTTACCGAACAGACCGGCGGGCTTGATAGCGAGCACCAGCAGTAGCAGTACCAGACCAGGAACGTCTTTGTAACCAGTCGAGAGATAGAAGCCGGTTGTCGTTTCTGCAATCCCCAGCAGCAGGCCGCCGACTATCACGCCCATGCCGCTATTCAGACCGCCGATAATCGCCACGGAAAAGGCTTTTAACCCCAGTACCACACCCATGGTGGCGCCGGTGAGGGTCAAAGGTGCAATGAGCACGCCTGCAAAGGCTGCGGTCATCGAACTCAGTGCATAGGAGAAAGTGATCACCATGCGGGTATTGATGCCCATCAGTCCGGCGGCGTCGCGGTCATTGGAAGTTGCAACCACTGCCTTGCCATAGATGGATTTGCGATTGAATATTTCCACGGCCAGCATCATGCCGAGGGCGCCAATCACCACCACGATTTCCATAGGTAGCACATGGACGCCATGGAATGAGAGCGGGGATTCCGGTAACGGTGAAGGGAATTTGAGATCATCGCGCCCCCAGATGTTTTCCGCGACGTTCTTGAAGATAATAGCCAGGGCAATCGTGCCCATGATCCAGCCGAATTCGGATTTGTTCTTGAGCGCGGGTCGCACGGCAACGCGTTCTACCACGACTCCTTGCAGCGCACCGAAAATCAGCACCAATGGGATCATCAGCCAGTAATTCATATGACCAACGAGGGTCAGGCCAACCAATGCACCCAGCATCAGCGCTTCACCTTGACCGAAGTTAAGGGTGCGCGAGGTTGCAAATGTGAGTTGATAACCAAAAGCGATCACGGCGTAAATCATGCCGAGCGATATGCCGCTTACAATTAATTGCGCGAGAATTTGCATGAGGAGCTTTCCATCTAAAATGAGCCGGGAACGGTTGATCCGTCCCTGGCTCATGACATGCTACAGGTTACCCTGCGTGCAGATTACTTTTTGGAGTGAGGCTTGGCGTGGGTTTTTTCGTGCGCAGGCCCAGCCAGATCTTCAGCCTCGGCATAGACAACGCGGCCGTCCTTGACTTCACCCATTACCGTCAGATTTTTGGTGATGGCTTCATGATCGTCGTGGGTGTAAGGATGGTTGTAAGTCGTGATTACGCCGACCACCGGGGTACGCAGATTCTCCAGCGCCTGACGAATTTTTGGGCCATCAGTGCTGCCCGCCTGTTTGATGGCAGTGGCAAGAATGTACATGGAATCGTAACCCTGTGCTGCCGAGACTGGGGAAGGGATACGCTCGACTTTATAAGCCTGTTGGTAGGCGGTGATAAAGGCCTTGCGTTTCGGTGTATTGGGTTCCTGAATGAAGGTCTGTGGCATACGTGCACCTTCACCATTCTTGCCAGCGTTGTCGATAAAGTTACCCATGGATAGCGTCCAGCTACCGATCATTGGAACTTTCCAGTTGAGTTTCTCCATGCCGTTGGCAATTTGCGCGAGCTCAGGTCCGATACCGTAGGTCAGGATTGCTTGCGCGCCGGCGGCTTTGGCTTTGAGCAACTGAGCGGTCATGTCCACATCTTTGATGTTGAATTTTTCCACAGCAACCGGTTTGATGCCTTTCGCCGCCAATGCTTTTTCCAAGTCTTCGCGACCCAGTTGTCCATAGTTGGTTGAGTCGGCCAATATTGCAACGCGGGTGAATTTACGCTTTACGATCGCGTCTTCGACGATCATTGCGGACTGGATGCCGTCATTAGCGGAAGTGCGGAATACATAGTTGTCGGGATATTGCGGGGGCAGGAACTGTTTGGTGACGATAGAGCCGGTAGCGACGTTGTTGATGACCGGAATTTTCGCTTCTTCATAGAAGCGTTGGGCTGCCAGCGATACACCGGTATTAATGAAACCCAGTGTCGCAATCACATGTTCCCGGTTAATCAGTTCCTGGGTGACTTGAATACCGCGGCTATTATCCGCCTGATCATCACGTTCAATCAGCTCGATTTGGCGACCCAGGATGCCGCCGTGGTGGTTGATTTCATCCGCAGCCAGTTTTACACCGTCACGCATGCTGACGCCCATGGGCGCAGACCCGCCGGTGAACGGGCCGGAAACACCGATCTTGATTGGTTCCGCAGCAATTGCTGCGGAGGTGGCGCACAGCGCAAGCGCTGCTACCAATGTCTTAAGACTATTTTTCATATACTGCTCCATGGGTCGTGGTAGTTATGTCAAACCGCCAGGCGGATTGACGGCAGGTTCCATGCCGCGCAGAGGCGGCGACGGAATTTCATATTATAAAATCCATTGCTGCACTATGAGATACTCTAGCTGAATACTTTTCTGATTTCAAGAATTCGTGTGAATACAGAGATAAATAGAGTCATTGATAATATTATGAAATTCTTACTTATTAGGGCCTCAGTTGCTTGAATCGGGGTCGGAAACCAGAATGACCAGCACGCGATAAGGGCCATGTGCTCCGAGAGTAACTGTTTGCTCAATGTCGGCCGTACGGGATGGCCCGGAAATAAAATTGACCGCACGCGGTGGAACCGAGTGTTCTGCGCGCAATAAATCCCAGGCATCTTCCATTGAAGCCACAATTCGTCGGGTGTTCAGAATGGCGATATGTGTTTCCGGCAACAGGCTATTACTCGCGGGTGTTTGCTGGCCGGATAACATCATCAGCGTGCCGGTTTCGGCAATCGCGCAAAATGTACCGGTGATCCCTACCATGTCCTGACTGTTGGCACACCTTGCCGAAATTTCCAGATTTGCTGCGCTCCATGGCAAGTCAAGGATAGCCGGCCAACAAACGCCACGGGATGGCAGGTGACGTTCATTCAGATAACGGGCTACTTGTGCAGGAATATCTCCTGGGTTCGCCACTTCGATTACATCACTGGATAATTGCAGTGCGCGCTGCTTGAAATGTGTGATCAGATTATCCTGCATGGCAGGTGCCGGCCCGCGAGGATGTTCGGCTAGATAGGAATCAATTTCAGCTGCGCTGTCGCCGATTGCACTTTCAATACGGGCCAATATCCGTTCGCGGGCGCTCAAGAGAGTTTCCTTTGCTGATAAAGTTCCCGGAAAGTTTTGCCATGCGGCGCGGGCAAGTCACGACCTGCGGTCCAAGCTGTTGCAGTCGGCAAGTGATGTAGCAGGCGCGATTTACCGGCAGAGAAACGCAAAACACGTATGGCCATTTTAGTGACCAAGGCATACATAACCGGGCGCCGAGCCAAGCATCCCCACACTTTAAGAACCGTTTTTTCCTGCCATGATTTCAGGCCACTATCCATCTGTTTTTCACGTAACTTACGCAGCAGATCGGGTAACGGAATTTTAACCGGACAAACCACGCCGCATGCGCCACACAATGTTGAGGCATTGGGCAGATCGGGGGCATTTTCCAAGCCTACAAAGGTGGGGGTCAGGATCGAGCCCATTGGCCCTGGATATACCCAGCCATAGGCATGGCCGCCAATATTTTGATATACCGGGCAATGATTCATGCACGCCCCGCAGCGAATACAACGCAACATGCTCTGCATTTCGCCACCCAGCAGGCTGCTGCGACCGTTGTCGACAAGAATAATATGGAAATGCTCAGGCCCATCCTGATCACCCGCTGCTTTTGCGCCCGTCAGCACCGACACATAATTGGTGATGGACTGGCCTGTGGCGGAGCGGGGCAACAGACGCAGCAAGGTTGTGACGTCTTCAAGCGTTGGTACGACTTTTTCAATCCCGGTGATGGCGACATGCACGCGTGGCAAAGTCGTCACCAGACGGCCATTACCTTCATTGGTCACAATCAGTGCGGAGCCGGTTTCGGCAATCAGAAAGTTGGCTCCCGAGATACCCATATCGGCGGCCAGAAAGGCCGGACGAAGAATTTCGCGTGCCTCGCGGCATAAATCGGTAATGTCGGTATTGCGTGGTCGTCCGTGCTTTTCGGCGAACAGGTCGGCAATATCCTCCTTATTTTTGTGCACGACGGGAGCAACAATATGGGAGGGAGCTTCATGGGCAAGCTGCAGAATGTATTCACCCAGGTCGGTCTCCATCACCTCGATGCCTGCGCCTTCAAGTGCTTCATTCAACCCGCATTCTTCGGTAACCATGGATTTGGATTTGGCGACTTTGCGGACGTTGTGTTGCGCTGCAATTTCAGTAACGATGCGGTTTACGTCGGTGTCGCATTCAGCCCAGTGAACAATCGCCCCGCGGGCCATGGCTTGTTGTTCAAAGCGGAGTAGCCATTGATCAAGATTATCCAGCACACGGTCGCGAATAGCCGCCGCAGCGGTACGCGTTTCCTCGAAATCACCGATTTCCCCGATGACAGCCGCGCGGCCTTCGACAAAACGGGTTTGCAGACGCGATAGCGCATTCTGCAACTTGGCGTCATTGAGTTTTTGTGTGACCGAGCGTTTGAAATGGATGGAAGAAACCTGCATCAGGCACCATCCTCATTGCCTGCCAGTATTTCAGCGATGTGCAGTACGCGGGTGGTGTGGTTACCGCGCCGACGCAGGCGGCCTTCTATGTTGAGCATGCAACCGAGATCGCCTGCGACAATGGCGTCAGCTCCTGTGGCTTCGATATGTTTGCACTTGTTGTCCGCCATGCGGGTGGATAATTCGCCGAATTTGACTGAAAATGCGCCGCCAAAACCGCAACAAGTCGTGGATTCAACCATTTCGTGAAGGGCGAGGTCCGGCAATTCTGCCAACAATGTGCGTGGTTGATCTTGTATACCGAGCTCATGCAGGCCTGAACAGGAATCATGATAGGTAATCGTGCCCTTGAAGTAGCCTGGAATGGTGGTCAGCTTGACCACACTGGTCAGGAAGTCAGTCAGTTCGTAGGTATGCTGGCTCAGGTGTTGAATCCGGCTCTGTAAGGACGGATCATTGCGAAACAGATCGGCGTAATGTACCCGGATCATGCCTGCGCAGGAACCGGATGGCGCAACGATATAATCGCAGGTTTCAAACTCTTCCAGAAATTTCAGAGCCAACGCCTTGGCGGTTTCCCGGTCACCGGAATTGTAGCCAGGCTGGCCGCAACAGGTTTGACTCTGCGGAACAACAACTTCGCAGCCCGCAGCCTCAAGTAATCTGAGTGCTGCGAAGCCTATGCCGGGACGCATTGCGTCAACCAGGCAAGTAACAAATAACCCTACACGCATTGCCTAATCCTCAGGATCGACTGCCAACAATTACCAACGTAGTCATGACATTCAGGGCATAACGTAAATTTGTGCTGCTATGCCATCAGGAAAATTTTTTGCATAATGATCCTATATTTCATATGCTGCAACCGGCTAACAATAATTTTGGAGTGTGGGGGAAAGATAATTGAGTATAGATGAGCCTAAATCATCGATTCAAGTCATTGATCGCATGATGAAACTATTAAACGTGCTGGCCGATCACGCCGAACCGCTTGGTCTGAAACAACTCGCAGCTCAGACAAGTCTGCATCCATCGAGCGCACATCGGATATTGGGTGTCATGGTGGAAAAAGGATTTGTTGAGCGGATTGAGCCAGGCAGCTATCAACTCGGCATCAAGCTGCTCGAACTGGGCAATCTGGTCAAGGCGCGTATCAATGTGCGTCAAGTGGCATTGCCGTTCATGCAGAAACTCCGCGACGAACTGGACGAAACAGTGAATCTGACCCTGCGTCAGGGAGATGAAATCGTCTATGTGGAACGTGTCACAGCAGCCAAATCGATGATGCGAGTTGTGCAAGTGGTTGGCACTCGAGCCCCGCTGCATATTACCGCTGTAGGGAAAATATTTTTGGCAGAAGATGGTCAGCAAAGTTGCGAGAAATATGTGCTGCGTAGCGGCATGCCGGCATACACTAAAGATACGATTACCACACTGGAAAGGCTCCGGGAGGAAGTCGACAAGGCTGAAAGCAGCGGCTATGCAGTCGATAAGGAAGAAGCAGAAAAAGGGGTGTGTTGTATCGGTGCCGGAATTTGTGATTCATCCGGGAAACTGGTTGCCGGCCTGTCCATTTCAGCTCCGGCCGAGCGAATTAACTATAAGTGGTCCAAAAGGGTAAAAGAAGTCGCGGGCGAGATTTCACGGGCAATGGGGCATATGGGTTAGACAAGCGTGCCTATGCTCATCATGGGGCGGCGTTGATCGAAAGAATCGGATAAACCGATTTGCCTGATGCCGACCAATGATCAGGCTACTTTGGGAGAAATTTTGCAGGAAACATTTATCGGCCCGACAGCGAATTATTACGCGTGGAGCGAAGTTTGCCGGCAGCCATTTACAATCGGGCGCATTCGCTGTTGACGCACAGCCGGACTGGTTGTGTATTCGTTCCGATACGAACAATGCAATACATGGCAGTGCTGGATGCGGCTGATTCATATTTGTAGACAGGGAGCGGCCAAGTCTGATTGAGTTGGCCTGGCAATCATTTCATCCGGGCAGTCGTACTGCACTGGAAGACCCGGTGCGGTACGATTTGGTGTATTACGATGAACGAGCAGCTGTCACAATGCAGCGACTGGTTGTTGAGTTCAATAAGTCCCTGATACTGTTAGCCGAGCGCCGCGTAGTGGGTGCGCCTCCTGCCAAAATTCTCAGTTTCTCGCGTAAGCCTTAGATGAAGATCGCAATGGTCTGCCATCCAGCTTGAGTGCAACCAGGGTGGATGACTGGTGCTCAAGCCAGGATTTGATGCGTTCAGCATCGGCAACCCGCGCGTATTTTCCGCCATCCAACAACACAATAATGACTTCCTTCTGCGCGATTTTTGCCTGCATCACCAGGCAATGGCCCGCTTCATTGATAAAGCCGGTCTTGGACAGGCCGATATTCCAGTTATCATTTCGCACAAGGCGGTTGGTGTTATGGAATTCGACACGTCGTACGATATGTCGCCACTCCTTTTTGTGCTTGTGACCCGCACGTACCAGGGCCGGGCGGGTAATTTCATAGCTGCCGGTGGTCGTGATATCGCGTATTTGTGGGTAACGAGCCGCTGCTTCGACCATTTTCGCCAGATCCTCGGCGGTGGAACGGTTATTGCTGGTTAATCCCGTAGGGTCCTCAAAAGTAGTGTGTTGCATGTTGAGTGCGCGGGCTTTGTTATTCATGGCCGCGATAAAACGCTGAAGCCCACCCGGATAATTCCGCGCCAAGGCATGGGCGGCACGGTTTTCGGAGGCTATCAGAGCCAGGTGGAGCAACTCGCCACGACTCAGCGTGGTGCCGACCGCGAGACGTGAACTGCTGTGACGCAAATTGTCAACATCGAGCGGGCTGATGGTAATGTCTTCATCCATGGGTTGATGCGCATCCAGCAATACCATGGCGGTCATCAGCTTGGTAATTGAGGCGATCGGGGTCAGGATATCGACATTTTTTTGATATAGGGCTTGTCCATTACTCTGATTCAGCACCAAAACTGCAAGAGAATTGAGTTTTGGTTCATTGGACGGAAGCTCGGGTATATCAGTTATCTCATTTTGCGCAGTGCGCGTTGCATGTGGAGTGGGTTGACTACCGGCATGGGCAGGCGCGACCGAGATGGTAGTGAATGTTGCGAGGAAAAGAATAAATAGCTTGGCATTCATGGTGTCGGTCTATGGATCGCGTGAGAAGGAATGTATCAAAAAAAGCGGCACTTGACGCAATAACTTTAGATTTATTTTAACTATCGGGCGAAGCGCTTGGAAAGACTCGATTTTCATTGACATGCAGGATAATTTCAAATTATAAAGAACAACATGGGAGCTAATCTGCATAAAATGCTCGAAAAAATAGATATAACTGCGCTCCCATCGCTACCGCATTTTTTGCTTAAATTGCTTATTGCCTGTGATCAGGAGGAGGCAAATATCGGCGATCTTGCCGCATTATTACGCCAAGATCCCGCATTGAGCGCGAAAGTGATCGCAGCCGCCAGCTTGCGCGGCCAGGTCGTATCGGCCCGGCGCGGCCTGTTGCTGTCCGCTTTGCACACCTTAGGTGTAGATGAGGTGCGCGGCATCGCCTTGAATTCAGCTTTAAATGGTGTGACCTTGAAATCATCAGCAGACTGGCATGAGATCAGGCAGTTATGGCGGCACGCTGTTGTTACTGCGCAGATGGCACAGGTTCTGGCAGCCAAAATAGATTATGTGGATACAGAAGAAGCCTATATGGCCGGTTTGTTGCACGATATCGGGCGCAATGCGTTAGGAGCATGTTATCCGGCCGAATATATGAATACACAGACAGACCCGCGGGATGAAAGTGTATTGATGGCACGAGAGTCCCGCATATTAGGGGTGAACCATGCGGAAATAGGGGGGGCGATTGTACGCAATTGGGGGGTGCGCTCGTTCCTTGCGGATGCGGTACGTTATCACCACGAGTCTGCAGTTCGGCTTACCAACGCCCATCCGTTGTTGCGGATTGTGAGCGTGGCGCAACATCTAACCGAGTTGGACGAGAATATGCCGCATGATGCGCAAATATTGAGCCTGTTGAATTTAACACCCATTGATGCACAGGCAATTGCGCAACTTGCGTATACATACTTGCGTGAGACAGAGCATGCTTTTGGATTGGGGCCGGAAGATGCAACGGCTCCGGTGGAGAGGTCTGCGCATGAAGGAGATGGCGAAAGACGTCGTAATAGAGCCGATCCGGGTCGGTCAAATCCGTCTGCGTGCGAAGTGGCCGACCAAAAAGTGCGTGAGCAACTGGCAGAACGTGTACGCGATATGGTGATGTTCGATACATTGAAAAATGGCCTGTTTGCAGCTGGAGATAATGCGGCCTGGCGCAGCGCGCTGAACAGTAGTTTACGTGCTGCATTTGGTTTGAAAGACGCCATTCTGTTTCTACCGCAGGGACGTGATGGCATGTTGCGAGGCGTCGGAGATGGTGCCGAAGGGCTGGCCGGACAGATACTCATTCCACCCGATGATCCCTACAGCATGCTGGCGCTTACCCTGCGGCAAGGCCGGCCAGCGCATAGCCTGCAATCGGAGGCGCCTCCTTTGACGGTATTGGATGAACAGGTGATAGGATTGGCCGGAAAAAGTGGCATGTTGTGTTTGCCGCTGCTGGATGCGGGTGTGCCCATGGGGTTGGCCGTATGTGGG
>JBDSHM010000272.1:0-3629 GCA_039918495.1 Sulfuriferula sp.
GGCGCAGGTTGGCGGCGATATGGACTTGCTCCAGGCGGGTTTCCTGATTCAGTACTTTCCATTCGCCGTCGCTGACTTCCACGTACATCGACAACGCCGGGCAGGTGTGGGTCTCGCCCAGCGTGTAATGATGAATGGCGCTATCGGGCAGCATGGTGATCTTGCCACCGGGATAATAGACGGTAGACAGGCGGCGCGCGGCGATTTCGTCGAGCGGTGATGACGGGATGATGCCGAGTGCAGGGACGGCGATATGGATGCCCACGCGCCAGCTGCCGTTGTCCAGACGCGTGACTGAAAAGGCATCGTCGATTTCGGTGGTGGCGGCGTCATCCATGCTGAACGCCTGCACGCCTGCATCCGGCAGTTGAGGGGGATCGGGTAACTCGTGAGCATCGCCGAAACCGGTGCCGCGCGGGAAGTGCTCACGCAGGAATGCACCCACATGGTAATCATGGCTGGAAGGGATTGCGCCACAGCGATCCAGTAGCTTGACCGGCGTCAGGCTGCTGGCTTTGCAGGCATCGTCCAGCGCTTTCCATTCCAGCCGGTTTTTGTCCGGCGCGTAGAGCAGCATGTCAAGCTGCGTGGCGAATTCTTCCGGCAATTGATACGTACTCAGTTGCGCAACATACCGTGCCAGCAACTCGGCTTCGCGCTGCTTGCGTTCCACACCAGCCTTGGCGGCGGCCAGCGCCTCGGGAGGCGCGGATTTGTAGCGGCCGCGCCCCTTTTTGTAGAAATACATTGGTGCTTCGTGCAGACGCATCAGTATGCCGGCTGCTTCGGCAGGCGCAGGTTCGTGGCCGAAATATTCGCGTGCCAGATCGGTAAAGCCAAATTCCTCGCTACCCGCGACCTCCCACAGAAAATCCGTGTCTGCCTCATCGCGCACGGCGTGTGCGGCATCCATGAACTCTGCCGGCGGCGGTGCGTTAAAACGCATCATTACTGTAATGGCCTTCACTTTGACACGTTTGCCGTGCTGCGAGTCCACCTGCAAGGATGAATCATTGTCGGTAATGATGGTGCCGGCTTTGAAGCTGCCGCTTTCTTCGTAAAGTAAATACATATTGAGTAACGCGAGGTGTAGGCACCGCCGCGTTCAGAACTCCAGAATGGTTTCGATATATTGGGTGAAGCTTTGGAAGCCGTGATCGCCCCCCTGCACGACAATCTGTCGGCTGGCAGCGTAATAATTCACCGCATCCCGGTAATCCAGCACTTCGTCGCCGGTTTCTACCAGCAGCAACAGATTTTCCGGGCGCGATGGCGCGGGCTTGTCGAGCGCGGCGAGCTCATCCAGATGTTGTTGGGTAAACAGGTATTCCTCGCCGGTGTGGTAATTTTTTTGTGGACCCAGTACGCTTTTGAGCCCATTTTGTACATGCACAGCCGGGTTGATTAATGCGGCCTTGACGTTAAACCGGTCCGCCAGCCAAGTGGCGTAGAAGCCGCCCAGCGAACTGCCGATGAGTTTTACCTGCGCGGGCGGCAGTGTGGAGATCAGGTCGGATAACAGGGCGATAGCCGCAGCCGGACGATGCGGCAGGTCCGGGCAGGCGAATTCCGCACTGCGCCCGCGGGCGTCAAGCCAGGCAGCCAGTTCGCGTGCCTTGCCCGAGCCTGCTGAGCTATTGAAACCGTGGATGTAAATGATCATTGCGACGGCCGCAGGACAAATTTAATCGACCATTATAAGGCAGGGCTGGTCGGCATCGTGCAAAGCAGGTTAAATTGCATGCATGAAACGCTTCCCGCTCTCTGCATCTGCCCGTGATCGCCTCGACTGGTTGAGCCAGGTCGGCTATGTGTCTGCGCAACTCTTTTTACGCAACGAGCTGGCCAATCATGCAGCGGCGATTTCATTTTATTTTTTGCTGTCCATCGTGCCGATTGTATTGCTGCTGTTGTATGCAGCCAATCTGTTAACGCAATTACCGCAACTCGCGCAGAACATGCCGCTGCTTTTTGTGGCGCTGTGGGATCAGCTCAACCTGGGTGCGCTCAAGGCGCTGGGTGCATTGCCTGAACAGACCCGGGCGGTGGCCAGCGGCGCCAGTCTGATCACCCTGGTGATGGCTTCTCGCGGCCTGCTTAATGCTTTGCAAAGCGCATTCCGGGTGATTTTTTCTGGTGGCAAACGCAGCTTCTGGCGCACCTGGCTGGTATCTCTGCTGGCGATGCCGCTGGCCTTTGCTTTGATTGTGCTGACGATTGTGGGGCAGCGCCTGTTGGCCTATCTGTCACGCATGGAATTGCTCGGCCCCTATCTGGCGGATGGCTTGAATTTGGTAGGGGGTGCAGTCACCTTTCTGGTGCTGTGGCTACTGGTATTTGCCGCATTCTGGCGCATGCCTGTTCCGCGTCCACCACGCAAAACGGCAGCGTTGCTCAGTCTGTTGTGTGTGCTTAGCATACTCGCGCTCAAGGGTGGATTTGGTTATTTCGTGCGTCTTGATAATTATCAGGCGATCTACGGGACCTTGGGTACCGTGGTATTTTCGCTGATCTGGGTATACATCGTGGCGGTGGTTTTTCTTGCCTGGGCACAGACCATGTATGCGACCGGCAGACTGGATGTAATGGGTTTGGAAAAGCTGTTTCTGGCCAGTAGCGGCAAACAGGCCACGCTGGCTGATCGTTTTCTGTTTGGGCGGTCGCAACGTTTGCTGAATAAATACGGCCAGGCGCTTAGGGCGGGGACAGTGGTTATCCGCGAGGGCGAAACCACTCAGCTCACGTATTTTTTGCAATCGGGCCAGGTTGCGTTATACAAGGATGTACAGGGCCGGTCAGTACAGTTTACCCATTTGCAGGCCGGTGAAATATTCGGTGAAATGGCCTATCTGCTTGGGGAGCCACGTACAGCCACAGTCATTGCAGAGACGGATGTGTTCCTGGTGGCATTTCCGCCCCACATACTTGAGGAACTGATGGCGACCAGCCCGGCGCTGGCACGCGAGATTATTGGCGCACTTGCCCAACGCCTGAAGCGGATGAGCCAGGTGCAGGTGGGTGGATAAAATGTTTGTTTTTTCGGCGGTTTTTTAACAGGGGAAAACCATGAAACGTATCGAAGTGACCGAACTGATTCTTGCTGCCAAGCTGAAAAAAGGCTTGAAATGGGCTGACATCGCCAAAAAAATCGGTTTGAGTAAGGAATGGACAACGGCCGCACTATTGGGGCAAATGACACTGGATAAAAAACAGGCTACGACGATCGGCAAGCTGCTTGGCCTGCCTCCCGAAGCGATTGCCGCCCTGCAGGCGGTGCCATACAAAGGCTCGCTGCCCACGGCTGTCCCAACGGATCCGCTGATCTACCGCTTTTATGAGCTGATCAATGTGTATGGCACCAGTATCAAGGAGCTGATCCATGAAGAATTCGGCGATGGCATCATGAGCGCAATTGATTTCAGTATGGATATCCAGCGTGAAGCCGACCCCAAAGGTGACCGCGTCAGGATTGTGCTGAACGGAAAGTTTTTGCCGTACAAAACTTACTGAGCAGAAGTTTTAAGCCCGCTTTTCTGCGACTGATTCACCTTGCAGGGCAGGATGATCTGCAATCGGCCGATCCAGGAAATAGCCTTGCACGAGGTCGACTCCGAAGCGGCGCAACAGCT
>JBDSHM010000273.1:0-3167 GCA_039918495.1 Sulfuriferula sp.
GCGATGTAATTGAGGCCGGCTTCCTGCGCAGCGACTTCCTTGGCGTCGATTTGCGTATCGTCACGCATATCGGCAAATTTTTTCTGCCGCCCCAGCGCGTTATCGTCCACACCCATCTTGCAGTCCAACGCGACCATGCGCCCGTCTTCGGTAATCACCAGCGGATTGATTTCCAGCAGGCTCAGATCGGATTCGGTGAAGAGTTTATACAGCGCGCGCAACATGCGCGTCAGGTCACCGATGTGGCTGCCGGTCAACCCCAGGCCAAACGCCAGATTGCGGCACTGAAATTCCTGCAACCCGAGCAGCGGATCGCACAACTCACGCAAAATCTGGTCCGGTCGGGTTTGTGCGACCTCCTCGATTTCCATGCCGCCGGCACTGGAAGCCACCACCGCTACTCGTTCAGTTTCCCTGTCCACCAGCAGGCTCAGATACATTTCCCGTGCAATCGGCAACGTTTCTTCTACCAGCAGTTTGCTGACCAGCTGTCCGTCAGGTGCATTCTGATAAGTCACCAGCGAATTACCCAGCAGCGCCTGCGCAGCTTCCAGCAGGGCATCGATGGATTTTACCAGCCGCACCCCGCCGACCTTGCCACGGCCTCCAGCGTGGATTTGCGCCTTCACCACCCACGCATCGCCGCCCAGATAGCCGGTTGCGGCCAGTTCGGCATGGGTCGGATCTTCCACCACAATCCCGCGCGGCGTAATAATGTTGAACTCGCGTAATAACTGCTTGGCCTGATATTCGTGTAAATTCATGCTGGAAATGTTTTTTAGCAAAAACCGAATTGTGTCGGAAAACCCATGAACACGCCACAACCAACGCAGTTTCGCGTACTGACTGGCATGCACGAAATCGCAGCCACCGCCTGGAACCGGCTTGCAGGCAACCAGCCTTTCCTCTCTCATGCCTTTCTGCTGGCACTGGAAACCAGCCGTTGCGTCAGCGCTGAAACCGGCTGGCTGCCCCAGCACCTGACACTCTATGAAGGCGAACACCTGGTCGCCGCGATGCCGCTTTACGCCAAAAGTCATTCCTACGGTGAGTACGTATTCGACTGGGCGTGGGCGGAAGCCTACCAGCGCAATGGACTGAGCTATTATCCAAAATTAGTGTCTGCCATACCCTTTACGCCAGTAAGCGGCTCCCGCCTGCTGGCCGAAAGCGACGTCCATCGGGTCCAGCTCGCCCATGCTGCCATCGACCATGCGCGAGCGATCGGCGCATCCTCTTTTCATTGCCTGTTTCCAAGCCCGCAGGATAGCGTTGCATTACAACAAGCCGGGTTGATGATCCGTCACGGCGTACAGTTTCATTGGCTCAATCATGGGTTTGCCGATTTTGATGCTTACCTTGCTGAGATGAGCCATGACAAACGCAAAAAAATCAAACAGGAGCGCCGCCGTGTCAGCGAGGCCGGTATCCGCTTTCGCCAACTGACCGGAGACCAGATTCGCAGCGAGGACTGGGCCTTTTTCACTGGCTGCTATGACAACACCTATCGCGAACACTGCTCCACGCCCTACCTCAATCTGGATTTCTTTCAGCACATCGGTCGCGCGCTTCCGGACAATGTGCTGATGATCGTGGCCAGCCGGGATGGGACCGACATTGCCGCTGCGCTTAATTTCTACGACAGCACTACCTTGTACGGGCGCTACTGGGGCACCCATGCCTATTCGCCTGCCCTGCATTTCGAGACCTGCTACTACCAGGCCATCGAATTCTGCATTGCACGCGGTATCAAACTCTTTGAAGGTGGCGCACAAGGCGAACACAAACTGGCGCGTGGATTTTTACCGGTAGAAACCAGTTCTGCGCACTGGCTGGCGCACCCGCGTTTTGCCGAGGCGGTCGAAACTTTTCTGGAACGCGAATCGCTGGGCGTGGCCGATTACATCGGAGAATTAAATGAACACTCGCCGTTTAAAAACACCCGCGCGCCTAATCCACCCAAATGATCCCCACCGGCTGACATTGAGCCAGCGCTCAACACGCTTTGCGTGATTCTGAGTCGAGGCCGCCATCTTGCCGGCCACCGCCAAATGGGTCAAAAACGCCTCGACCTCTGCCGCCCCCATCTCGCGCGGATGACGCTTGCCATGGAACAGTATGAAACGCTTAATCCATTGAACATATTGCGTTTCCGTGCGGATGCTGTAATGTTTTACCCTGATTCGATCACGCACCTGGTCGAGTAGCTTTGGGCTTGAGGCGTTAGGGGTGATTGAGTTTTTCATATCAGGCGACCGTCCAAAACGAAATACATTAAAACAAATATAAAACAATGTACTAGAAAAATACTACACACTTTCATTCAATTTGGATATACACCTAAAAAGGTGTCCACTTAACGTTGGGCAACAAGGAAAAATTAGCATGAGTATTTTGGTTACCGGGTTTGAACCAAACGACGATGGCTTGAATGCATCGAAAATTCTGATTGAATCCCTGCGAGATGATTCACCGGACAGTATTTCCAGCATCCTTGAGATAGTGCACTTTGAAGTTATGCAGCCAAGTACAGACACAGTTCAAACTGATATTCTAAAAACCATCTTGAAGTACCAGCCTACTTACTGCGTATTTACGGGCCAAGCCCCGGGAAGAAACAAAATAACGTTTGAGCGATTGGCGACTAATCTCAAAGATTTTGGTTCGCCTGACGGTAATGGGAAGCAACCGCATGGCGATTTTATTGAGGTCGATGGCCCCGCCGCTTACTGGAGCAGCTTGCCAAACCAAGAGACCATTATTGAGTGCCTGAATGAGAGCGGCATACCCACCGCATTTTCGAATCACGGTGGCAATCATCTCTGCAATCAAATTCTTTACCATGGCCTGCATCATGCACAAACAATGAATCTCAACTTAATGTGTGGTTTCATACACATTCCCCCATTGCCGATTCAAGCGCAGAAGCAATGGCCAGGCACACCGTTCATCCCTCTGAGCATGGCGCGTGACGCATTGGCTCTGGTTCTTATTGAGCTAGCGGCCGCATTGCCCAACCAGGCGTTCAAGCGGGACGCGCTAAAGCGCGCCCCTTAACTTTACGTTAAGCTCAGATAGCCGTGCGCAACCCTGGACGATACTGGCGAACAGGCCGCTGCATAGGATTGACCTCACTGCTGGAACAGAAATTGATGGATTTACAACGC
>JBDSHM010000274.1:0-2525 GCA_039918495.1 Sulfuriferula sp.
GGCGAGATTGTCCACGGTGTCGAGCAGCGTCTCGCCCTTGCTTTGGCTGGAGGCGTTGATATTGAGGTTGATAACGTCGGCGGACAGGCGCTTGGCGGCAATCTCGAAGGTGGTGCGGGTGCGCGTCGAGGGCTCGAAAAACAGGTTGAAAATCGCCTTGCCGCGCAGCAGCGGCACCTTTTTTACTTCCTGCTCGCTGACCGTGATGAAGCCCTCGGCGGTGTCCAGGATGTGGGTGAGAATGGCGCGCGGCAGGCCGTCTATGGTAAGCAGGTGTTTGAGGGCGCCGTCTTTGTTGAGTTGCGGGTTCAGGGTCATTTGAGATCAACCAGTTTGAGGTTGAGACGGCCCGCGTCGTCGCGGACAAGATGGATATGCTGGTGCGGCGGCACATGTGCGGTAGTACCGACAAAATCCGCCATGATTGGCAGTTCCCGGTCGCCTATGCGATCAACCAGAACGGCCAGGCGGATGCGTGCCGGGCGGCCATAGTCGAACAGTGCATTCATGGCCGCACGTACCGAGCGGCCGGTGTAGAGCACGTCATCCACCAACAGAATGTCGCGCCCTTCCACTTCAAAGGGCAGGCGCGTCGGTTTGACTTGCGCGTGCAGACCGATACGGTTGAAATCGTCACGGTAAAAGGAAATGTCGAGGTCGCCATGCGGCATGGCCGGGTTGAGCAGTGTATGCATCCGCTGTGCCGCCCATACGCCGCCGGTAAACATGCCGACAAGTACGGTATTGGGTGTCAGGGTGGGTTTGATTGCCGTCGCCAGTTGGGCGATCAGCGTTTCTGCGTCAGGCAAGGTAGTGATGGGCATGATCGGGTTCGTCAAAATAATGTTGCAGGATATGCTGGGCGGCGACTTGATCAAGCATGGGTTTTTGCTGACGCCCGTGAATGCCGGATTCGCTCAGCGCCGAGCTGGCGGCAGCGGAACTGTAACTTTCGTCTATCAGCGCCACGCTCAGGCCGAAGCGTCCTTTGAGGCGTTGGGCAAAACGCATGCAGGTTGGCGCAAATTCATGTGCGCCATTGTCGTTGCGGTGCGGAATACCGACGACAGCCAGTGCAGGTTGCCATTCATCGATGAGTTTGCCGATGCGGGCGAAACGCGCGTCGGTGGTTTCAATGGCGATGGTCTCCAGCGGGTGAGCCAGTTTGAGTTCCAGCGTCCCGACTGCCACGCCGATGCGTTTCAGGCCGAAATCGAAGCCCAATACGCTGCCCGACTCCATCAGGCGTGGCCCGCGTCGTCCGACAGCATGGCGAAGTCGATGCCGAGAATCTTCATGGCGGCATTCAGCCGATCCGCCACCGGCAAGTCGAAAATCACCTGCGGATCAGCCTTGACCGAAAGCCAGGCATTTTGTCCGAGTTCGTCTTCCAGTTGCCCCGGCGACCAGCCCGAATAGCCGAGCGACACCATCAGCTTGGCCGGGCCATGGCCGCGGCCGACGGCTTCGAGAATGTCCTTGGAGGTGGTTAAACCGAGATGATCGTTGACTGCCATGGTTGATTGCCACTCACCCGCCGGCTGGTGCAGCACAAAGCCGCGCTCGGTCTGCACCGGACCACCATAATAGACCGCTTGTCCGGCCAGATCGGTGCGTTCGAGTTCGATGCCGATCTGGTCAAACAGCGCGGCCATATCCAGATCAGTAGGCCGGTTCACGATCACGCCGAGCGCACCTTCCTCGTTATGCTCACAGATATAGGTTAGGGTTCTGGAAAAATTGGGATCGGCCATGTTGGGCATGGCGATCAGGAAGTGGTCGGTGAGGTTAACGGTTTGCATGTGGAATCAATTGTAACGGCGTAGCGCATCAATCACAATTTAGCTTGATAAATACTTTTCAAAATAATATGCCTGAATTTGACACGGTACTTGTCTGGCTGCGGCGCGACTTGCGGCTGGACGACCACGCAGCGTTCTATCATGCCCTGAAGTCGAGCGGTGCCGTGATCCCCGTATTCATTTTCGACACGGATATTCTCGATGCATTGCCGGACCACGCCGACCGCCGGGTGGAATTCATCCGGGAAAGCTTGAATGCACTCAAGCGGGAGCTGGAGGCGCATGGCAGCAGCCTGATTACGCGATATGGTCGGGCTTGCGAACTGATTCCGCAACTGGCGCACGAATTGAATGCCCAGGCGGTATTCTGCAACCGCGATTATGAGCCTGCTGCCATCGCTCGCGATGCCGAGGTGGCGGAACGGTTGTCACCGCACAGCAAGGTCCTGCGCATGTTCAAGGACCAGGTGATTTTCGATACCGATGAGGTGCTCACTCAGGCGGGCACGCCGTTTGGCATTTTTACCCCCTACAAGAATGCGTGGCTGAAAAAACTCGATTCGTTTTATTCCAAAGCCTATCCGGTAAGGCGTTATCTGCACCATCTTGCGCCCATGCCGCCGCAGGTGCTGATCCGTCGCGAAAAGATGGGATTTTCGCGCCCTCCGTCTGGCGCATTAGGCATACAGCCCGGCAGTATGGGAGCACAGCGCCAGTTCGAAG
>JBDSHM010000275.1:0-2034 GCA_039918495.1 Sulfuriferula sp.
ACCAGCTTTTCAAGGGACAAGCGCATGTCGTCAAGAACGTTCCGATTAAACAAGCCGTGGGCGTGCTTCTGTAAGGCGGCCTCATATAGCCGAAGTGCATCGGGGAAAAAGGACAACCAATGTTTCGTTTCCTCGATGAGTATTGGCGTAGCCTCATCTTGTGAGGCGTCTTGATCGAGGTGATGAAAACGCGTGACCAACTTGAGCTTGAGATCCGAGACGCCTTTAGGATTCTTCTGAAGAAGTGGTGGATGACCACAAAGCTCTTTAAGGATTCGGAACTGAGCCTCTGGCGGGAATTTCACGATGTTTTCGAGAAGCGCCGTCCGTTTGTTTGGCGCTTCGAATGGGTAACGGGAGTGAGGAAGATCGACGTTGTACTCGATAGCGTAGGCCGAAGTGAGCTTGACAATATCTCCACCACTCAACCCACCGTCGGTGCTGCCTAGAACATCGCAGGCATGGCTAAGAAATACTGGAGTGATTGGAGTGGCTGGCATAGGCGTGGTTGTGAGAGCTTACAAGGCTGTAGAAAACCTCCTTGAGGAGCCAAAAGGTGGGGTTTTCGGGAGTCACTTAACCCTTCCCGAAGTGAGATCGTCGAATATTGCGCGTTTTGTAAGGACGTTTTGTATTCATGGCAGATAAAATTTTTACATTATTGGTTTTTCTATAGCCTTAATGGCTAGGGTGAGGGATGCTCCCTTGGCGGCGCGCCTCGCTTGACTGTGTTAGGTGTTTTTTCCACGTCATGAAATTCAATCTTCATCGGGGTTACAGAGGACACGAATTCATCGAACGCGGGGCGAAGGCGTTCAAATGCTTGCTGCGTCTGGGAAGTAAGGACGACAATGAGATAAACATTGCCAGCATCGGCGTATGCGACAAGCTCATGAGAGCCGTACTGGTCACCGGAAAGCTTTCTGACAAGGGCTTTACTCTTATTTTGCAGAGATACAGGCTCCAAAATTTGGATCTGTAGCCTCGGTGATTGAACACGGAAACGCGCCAGCTCATCTTCGGCGAATTGCTCCAACGTAAAGCCATCTTTGTCACTCACGGTGACATACATGACTCCCGGTGCATTTGTCCACGGCGTACCTTTCGGCCATAGAGCAACAACCACGCCAGACTGGTCGTTAACTGGGCACGCAGTTTCCCATTTTTTTGGTGCAGAAAATAGGAACGACCAGTTCTGTCCATAGACAATGGTGCATCCGGTTTCCGCTCTTAACGTTGCTGGAATTAACAAACAACACGCTACGACTAAGGTGTATACCGATTTTGGTCTGAGCATGATGAAATTCATCAAAGGCGCCTAGAAGTTATTAGCCGAATGCAGCCGTTCGGATATTTTTTAATAGTACGAGCATGCATCATGCCATTGTATTCTGTTGATACGCAATGGCTTTTATGGCTGATCGTTCGTATATCTTCACCCCAAATGCTGCCAGATATCCGGATATTTATACTCCGCGAAATTCCCGTCGATAGTTCGAGGGCGAGATTTTGAAGATTTGATTGAAGTGCTGGCGCAGTGATGCGGTCGATCCGAAACCCGCCCGCTCGGCAATAAGCTCGATAGAGCTGTCAGTTGTTTCCAGCAGTTGCTGAGACAGGCTCAATCGCTGGCTGAGCAGCCATTCCCCGACCGTGTTCCCCATGACTTGCCGGAAGCGTCGCGTAAACGTCCGACGGCTCATTCGTGCCCGTTCGGCGAGCATATCCAGGCTGAGTGGTTTATCCAGGTTACCCATTGCCCAATCCAGCACGTCCGAAAAGTGATCAATGGCCGAAATGTGACGTACGGGTTGCTGGATATATTGAGCTTGCCCGCCTTGGCGGTGCGGCGGCACCACCATTCGCCGTGCAACATCATTGGCTATCTTGGCGCCGTACTGTAGACGCAGGACATGCAGACAGCAATCAATGCCTGCTGCTGTCCCGGCTGAGGTGATGATTTCGCCATCATCAACATACAACACGTCAGGATTCACGCGAATGAGAGGGTAACGCCTGGCTAATTCATCTGCC
>JBDSHM010000276.1:0-6867 GCA_039918495.1 Sulfuriferula sp.
TCTATGCTCTTTGCAAACATGCTTTCTGACAATTCAATCACGCCGAACAACACCGCATCGTCATGGCGATAACGGATTGCACCATTTTGTCCTTCCGTCAGATGGCTATTGCTGTGCCACACTTCACAGATGGAATCCCCGGCATCCAGCCTTTGCATGGGTACGTGCATGCAGGGAATTTCCATATCGGAGCGCATCTGACTTTCGTGCGGGTTTGCAGAAAAACACAGCGCACCCAGCACCGTCTGTTTCCACTGTTGCGGTTGTTTCAAAAATGCTGAAATGGACAGATTGGCCCCATGCAGGGGTGATACGGTATTACGCATCAGATCACCGTTGCGCCAGCATCATCCACCGCACGGATATTGCGTTTGCGCATTCGCCACGCCTTGAAAGTACGCTTGAAATTTAATATGGAAGCCGCGTAATACAGCCCTTTGAAAACCAATAAAGGCCCATGAATTGGGGTTTTTCCAAATACATCGCCAGCCAGTACCGAGAGCAGCGCCTCTTTGACACGAAAAATATTGCGCGGCCCCATGAACATATCGCGCATGGTGGGATTGGTTACCCGATAAATGAACCAGGAAAATGCTTTCGGCCCCTTCCGCATGGAATGATCGAATTTTTTGAGCGCCGCTGCAGCCTCCCGAGGTTGTCTCAGGCAGGTGTCGACGGTTTCTGCACCTACAAAAGCGCTTTGCATAGCCAGCATCACACCAGAAGAAAAAACCGGGTCAATGAAGGTATAGGCATCGCCCAGTAACAAATAATTGCTGCCGTGGGTATGGTCGCACTCATAGGCAAAATTGCCGGTCGCTTCCACTGGAGATGACAACTGTGCGAACTGCAGTTTCTCGCTCAGTGGCGCACACAGGGCGATCGTCTCCATAAGAAACTGTTCAAGGGATTTTTTATGTCGGGTTTTCAGATAATACGGCCACGTCACTGCTCCCACACTCGTGGTACCGTCAGCCAGCGGAATGAACCAGAACCAGCCATGCTCAAACCAGAAAATGGTGATATTGCCGGCAGCCTTGCCCGTGCTGCGTTCGGCTCCCGTAAAGTGAGCATAGATAGCGGTGCTGTGATGTTTTTTGTTGCGCAGTTTGGCCTTGAAACGATTGCCTAGAAAAGTGTCTCGGCCTGAGGCATCAAGCACAAAACGCGCATGCACTGTTTCAGCATTACCATTATCGTGACGCCCCTGCACCACAGCACCGCCATTATCGGGAAGGAAATCGACGTTCTGCACCTGACAGCCTTCCACGACGCGGGCATTTTTACGGCTGGCATTGCGGATCAGAATTTCATCGAATTCGGCACGACGCACCTGATAAGCCATCGGCATGGATTTATCCATGGCATCAGCAAATTCGAACGCCTGTTTGTGATCGTGCCAGGGCGATACAAATTCCGCGCCCCATTTTTCCATGCCAATCGCCTTGACAGCATCTGCCACCCCCAGCTTTTCAAGCAGTGGCAAATTTGCAGGCAGCAGTGATTCGCCAATGTGAAAGCGCGGATGATGCGCCTTCTCCAGCAGGGTCACGCGGTAGCCGCGTTCGGCCAGCAATGCTGCAGCGGTCGAGCCTGCCGGGCCACCGCCGATGATCAGGACATCGCAGTCCGAGGTGCAATCTGCAGTTGTTGTGGCGGAAATACTCATGGATTAACGGGGCTCGTGTTCATCCCCCGAATTGTATCGCATCGCCTCACTCATCATGTGATTTTGTCAGGTTAAACAATTCGCATTGACTCATGATTTTTTTCACTAAAAAAATCAAACGCAGTGAATGATGTATTCATACTGGATAGTTGCTTTGATTAATCGATTTTAATGATCCAACAATCATATGAACCATATAAATACGCGCAACTCTAATTAATCTCAGGCTGATTCGATAAGTGCTTGCGTGGTTAACTCATTGAAACAAATAAATTTATTATCCGGAGGTGTCCGATGTGGAATCAAATGATGAGTAATGGTCCGATTTGGATGGTAGGAATCATGGCCTTGTTCGGTGTACTAGCGGTCTCCGGCATTGTAATACTGGCTAAAGCACTACTCAGCGGCTCCGAACCTTCAAATATTTCGGCAGAGAACGGAAGCGATATCCTGAAGGCACGTTATGCGCGCGGCGAAATCGGAGCAGAAGAATTCGCACAAAAGAAACATGATTTAAGGCATTAACCATTGGGATCGGGACGCACAAAAGGAGACCGCTTTGCTCATCCCGGCATAAGCGCCATTGTGGGTACCTCAGAAGGTGGCAATGTTTTTTCACGCAGCCAGTTCTGGAATAAAGGCAAAGTAAGCGTTCAACATATAAATTCCGGAAAGTATTAACAACACTGCACCGACTATCTCGAATACATGCTGGGAATTGCGCAATGATTTCAGGCTTTCCAGCCAACCCACCGCCCATGCGCCCAGTATGATCGGGACAGCGCGTCCCAGTGCAAAGGCCAGTAACAAGGTCGCGCCAAACAATGGAGAACCGATCCCGGTCGCTACACCTAGCAGAATGATGAGGACGGGCGTGCAAAATGGGCATATTGCTACCGAAAACGGAATTCCCAATGCGAATGCTCCCCAGCCATTTGTGGCCCGTCTGGCTCGAAAAGTGATCGCAGGTAAAGGTAGTTTGATCCATCCAGGCCACATCAAGCCGAGCACAATCAATAAGGGGCCCAGCACCAAGCCCCATTCGCGCCCCATTATTTTTTGCACCCACTGGCCACCCAAGCCGGCGATAAATCCCATCAGCACGTGCGTCACGATCAAACCAAGAATGAACATGCTCCCGAACAGAACTGCTTTTTTGGTTTCGTGCGCTTTGGTGACATAGGCAAGTGACACGGGAATTGCCGCGAGTGCAACCGGATTGAAGCTGAAAATGAATCCCGCTGTGAACCCGACGCCCAATGATGCCAGGCTGGCCTGCTCCAGCGTGTTGCGTAATGCTTCCATATCCATTTTAAACCCCTGTTTTCCAAATCAGCACTGCACTACCCCATAACAACAAGGCGGTAATGTAGGGAGTCAGATTGGCGGCTTTGCTAAGAACCATGCGATGCCCCGCACTGAGGCCGTGTGTGCTATTCCAAAGCGTAGGTAGCGTAAACATCACAGCAAACAGCAGGCCTGCCAATACTGCGATATCCGGCTGCTGGGTGAGAGCAGACAGGATGCCGACAATGAGTACCAATGGCAGGGTGCACGCCGGCAAAGTCAGACCCAATTTCAATCCTTGGGCCAATTCATCATGCCTGGGAAGCAGGCGGTACAGCTCGAAATGCGGCACCGGTAGATAAATCTTGCGAGTAATTAGATAAACAAAGCCAGTCGCAGCGAGTATCCATACTGCCGTATTCGACGCAAGCTCTTTTAATCCAATCACCGCAGCCAGGATGAATATCACTATCAGCAATAAAGTCCGCGACAAAATAAGTTGACTCAGCGCCAGCCATTTATCGCTTACTGAAGCATGACTGGTGCGTACGGCAAATAAGGTATGCGTTGCAATCGTGCAAGGCTCGAAAAATGACAAAAAGCCTAATAGCGCTGATGTCACTAACAGAATGTTATTCATCACCTACCTCGTCAGTTCGCTGATTCGACACCAAATGACTGTTCATGCCAGCCGTTTACTCAACTCGCTTTGCAATCTTTTGGCACTCGGTAGCGACGAAAATGCGAGCTCACCGTTAATTGCTATCGATGGTGATGACATGACACCCAGCTCCACCGCATAATCCATTTCCTCCAGAATGTTGATCTCGCGCCAGGTGATTTTCCCCTGACCCATTTCGGCAACAATGGCTTTAAGCATATTTTTTGCCTGTGTACATTTTCCGCAACCCGGTGACGAAAATACTTCTACCTTGATCATGGCCTCGCTCCTTCTAAATAACGATCCAGGCTGCTTTCCAATGCTGCCAGAATCGGGCATTCCACCAACGGCCTGGTTTCGTCGTCGCAAATTGTAATCAGTTCGCTGAGCGCTTCTGACATGAGCTGCAGGGCTTTGATTTTGTGTTCCAGATACAGCTTTTTCTCGATGGCCACACTGCGCACATCATTGCAGCAAGCTTTGTTCTCATGCTTAAGCATCAAAAGATCGTTAATATTCGATAACGTGAACCCGCATTGCTGGGCATGTTTGATGAAACGAATACGCTGCAAGGCGTTGTCGTTATACAGCCGATAACCTGCGGCGGTTTTGGATGTCGGCGTGATTAAACCTTCTTTTTCGTAGTAGCGCAGCGTGTCGGTGCTGACACCCATCTGCGTGGCCACTTTACCGATGGTATACATGAGATTCTCCGTTCGTTACTGCCAATATAGGCCTTGGAGCCTACACCAAGGTCAAGCAGTAGCCAAAAGGATTCATGCAACAGCAGGAATCAGCGTATGAACTGTGATTATTTTTAGCCTGAATGCATGATTCCGACGCTTGCCAGCATAGCGCTTACATCATCCCGCGCATCATTGCCGGCATACCTTCTTTGGCAAATCGGTTGAGTTCCTCCGCATGCGCACGTATCACCGCAACCATTTCGGGGTCCGCGGAGGTCTCCGTCACCGCTATGCCATCCGGCAGCATTTCAAACTTGCGCTGATACAGCGTGGAGTTGGCAAACATTTGCGGAACACTGTTACTCATTGGATAAGGAAATGGACGGTTCTGATCCAGTCTTTCGTACATCTCAATCACATGTTTCTGAATGAGCGCCGTTGTAGTGGGGTCGGTGGATATGGTGACGTCATGCACCCCATTGGGCAGCGCTGTTACCGTGCGGTGAATAAGTTTATGCCGTTCAAAAAGCGCCATGCCCGTACGCATCGGTCCGCGCATGTTTTCCGGGGACATCATTTCCCCCATCATACCGCCACCCATCATGCTCTTATCTTGAGCTAGCGCTGGGATACCGCCACGCCAGAACCGATAGCTTGAAATAGCTGCAATGACACTAAACAAAGCTGTAAAAAATGAACGGCGACGCATAATAATCTCCTTGCAGAGTACGTAAAAAACAACTGAACAGGCCGCTAATTCTCTGCGGCCCATCAAGTTGAATCCTTTATTCGATGGGCACTATTTTCGTAATAACATACTGCCCCGGGGTTTTCTCGGAGAGTTCGAAATCGACATGCTGCCCAGGTTTTAGTTTGGACAGCTCCTGCTTGTCGCTTACTTTGAAACTCATGGTCATTTTGGGCCAGTGAAGGCTGGGAATCGCTTCATGAGAAAGGTTTACTTTGGCAGCTTGCATATCAATGCTGTTAACAATACCTTGGGCTTTATGCACTTTGCCAACCGCGACTTTGGGTGCATCCATCTTCATGCCGCCCATGTTTGAGTTATCGACGGCTAGCGCGGACATTGAAGAAAAGGCGAGCAGTGCAATGGAAGCAAGTATGAAATACGGTTTTTTCATGATAATTTCCTTTCTAGTTAAGACACTGATAACAAATAAAAATCGAATCCGACTCAGTACACTACACAGCAGATTCCTTACTGATCCGGCATCCTGGATCAGTGCTTAGCGCCGTGACGGCGCATAAGTCTGTATGCCGCAGGGATGACGAACAGCGACAACAGCGGTGCGGTCACCATCCCGCCCAGCATGGGCGCGGCAATACGGCTCATGATCTCGCTACCCGTGCCGGTAGCCAGAAGTATGGGCAACAGGCCGGCAATGATGACGGCCACCGTCATGGCCTTGGGGCGTATCCGCAATACCGCGCCTTCGCGGATTGCATCGAGCAGCCCGGCGTCATCATCTTGCCCTGCCTCACGCCGGGCATCCCAGGCGTTCTTCAGGTAGAGCAGCATGATCACGCCGAATTCGGCGGACACGCCGGCCAGCGCGATGAACCCCACGCCGGTTGCCACCGACAGGTTATAGCCCATCAGGTAGAGAAACCACAGACCACCAGTGAGTGCAAACGGCAACGTGACCATGATTAAACCGGCCTCATCAAAACGCTTGAAGATGAAATAAAGCAGCACAAAGATGATCAGCAAGGTCGCCGGCACCACCAGCTTGAGGCGTGCGTTGGCGCGTTCCAGATACTCGAACTGGCCGCTGTATGCCACGCTCATGCCGGGATCCAGCTTGACCTGACGGGCCACCGCCTGGCGCAGATCGGCCACGGTCGAGGCCAGGTCGCGGCCCTTGACGTCCACATAGACCCAGCCGGTCGGGCGCGCATTTTCGCTCTTGAGCATGGGCGGGCCGTCGCTGATACTGACTTTGGCCACGGTGCCCAAGGTGATTTGCTCACCGGTTGGGGTGAGGATGGGCAAACGCGTCAGTGCCTCGGGCGAACTGCGCCAGGAACGATCGTAGCGCACGTTGATCGGGAAACGTGCCAGCCCTTCCACTGTCTCGCCCACGTTCTCGCCACCGATCAGACTCGCCACCACCGACTGCACGTCGTTCACATTCAAGCCATAGCGGGAAGCGGCGCGGCGATCAATATCGACATTGATATAGCGCCCCCCAGTGAGACGTTCCGCCAACGCGGAACTGATCCCCGGCACGGTTTTGGCAACCTGTTCAATTGCCTGGGTGACGCGGTCGATCTGCTCCAGATTGTTGCCCGCCACTTTCACCCCGATCGGGCTTTTAATGCCGGTAGCGAGCATGTCGATGCGATTGCGGATGGGCGGTACCCATAAATTGGTCAAACCCGGCACCTGGACTGCTTTATCCAGCGCCTTGACCAGCAATGCAGGGGTCATGCCTGGACGCCATTGATCGCGCGGTTTGAACTGGATGGTGGTCTCGAACATTTCCATCGGCGCCGGATCGGTCGCGGTTTCGGCCCGACCAGCCTTGCCGAATACGCTTGCG
>JBDSHM010000277.1:0-2495 GCA_039918495.1 Sulfuriferula sp.
CTGGCGCTCATATTGGTCTGATCGGCCGTAATGGCGCGGGTAAATCCAGTCTGCTCAAATTGCTGGCTGGCGATACCAAACCGGACGACGGTTCGGTATGGCGCCAACCCGGCCTCAAGCTTGCCTATGTGTCCCAGGAACCGCAACTCGAGCCCGAGCACACGGTGTATGAAGCAGTGGCAGAGGGGTTGGGTGATGTGAGTCGCTTGCTGCTGGAATATCATGAAGTCACCCACAAGATGGGTGAGCCGGATGCCGATTTTGATGTGTTGATGGAACACATGCAGACCTTGCAAAGCGCTTTGGAATCCCATGATGGATGGAGCCTGCAAGCGCGGGTGGAAACCGTGCTGACCAAACTCAGTCTGCCCGAAGATACCCTGGTTGGCACGCTTTCCGGCGGCCTGAAAAAGCGCGTGGCACTGGCACGTGCGCTGGTCACTGAACCGGATTTGCTATTGCTGGATGAGCCTACCAACCACCTCGATCTGGCTTCAATCGAATGGCTGGAAGAGTTGATACGCGGCTACGCTGGCGGGGTTGTGGTGATTACCCACGACCGGCGCTTTCTGGACAATGTGTCGCGTCAGATCATCGAATTGGATCGCGGCGTACTGCGTACTTACGAGGGTAATTTCACCGAATATCAGCGCATCAAGGCCGAACAATTGGCGATTGAGGCAGTGGAGACCGCCAAGTTTGATAAGGTTCTGGCGCAAGAGGAGGTGTGGTTGCGTCAAGGGGTCAAGGCGCGTCGTACCCGCAATGAAGGGCGCGTGCGCCGTCTGGAACAATTACGTCGTGAGCGCAGTGAGCGGCGCAATCATCTGGGACAGGTCAACCTCAATGTGGACAGTGGCGAAAAATCCGGCAAACGCGTGGCCGAGCTCGAGCACGTCAGCAAGGCTTATGGCGGTCGCACGCTGATTCGTGATTTCTCCGGCGTGATCCAACGCGGCGACAAGGTCGGTTTGATCGGCCCCAATGGCATCGGCAAGACGACGCTGATCAAGCTTATCCTGGGCGAAATCGAGCCTGATTCCGGTACAGTCAAGCTCGGTACCAAGCTATCCGTCGCGTATTTCGACCAGTTCCGCACCCAGCTTGACGAAGAAATGACCGTCGCCGACACCATCAGCCAAGGTGGTGATTTCGTCGAGATTGGCGGCGAGCGCAAGCACGTCATCAGTTATCTGGAAGATTTCCTGTTTGCGCCGGCGCGTTCGCGCTCGCCGGTAAAATCACTATCCGGCGGCGAGCGCAACCGGCTGCTGCTGGCGCGCCTGTTTACCCGCCCGGCTAATGTGTTGGTTTTGGATGAGCCTACCAATGACCTTGATATCGACACATTGGAATTGCTCGAAGAATTATTGCAGGACTATCCGGGTACCGTGCTGCTGGTCTCGCACGACCGCACTTTTCTGGATAATGTGGTGACACAAGTGATTGCGTTTGAGGGCGATGGCGTGTTGCGTGAATATGCGGGTGGTTACGATGATTGGTTGATGCAGCGTCCGCGATCCGGGTCCGAAAAATCCGCTACCAAATCGGTGGTTTCGACAAAGTTAGAGCTGCCGAAGACTGTAACGGCGAAATCGAAATTAAGCTGGAAAGAGGCGCAGGAACTGGCCGAGTTGCCGGAAAAAATTCGTGCACTGGAAGAAGAGCAAACCGGCATTACTGCACGCTTGTCCGATGGACTGCTTTACACCAGTCAGCCTGCTGAAGCGAAACGATTACAGGCACGATTCGCTGAGTTGGACACAATGATGGAAGCGATCATGGCGCGCTGGGAGGCACTGGAAAGCAAGCAGGCGGGCTGAATGCCTACGCCTCTAAGGGGTGGGAACCTTAAGGAAGCGTCTAGCGTAGCAAATCCATCAGCATACTTTCGGCATCGAGTAGGTTGCGATGTCGTGACGTTTTTTTACATAGGGGGTGTCCGCGATTTTGTGTAAACGGGTTATCGTTTAATGCTGTGGCATGCGCTCATCGACCATGATGGTGAACCGATTCAATGCCGCCTTCCAGTTCTGAATCGGCATCGTCCATTTCTTGCTGATGTTACGCAGTGCCAGATAATACAGCTTGATCAATGCATCGTCATTGGGAAATGATCCCCGGCTTTTGGTCACCTTACGCAGACTCATGTTAACGGACTCGATGGCATTGGTCGTGTAAATCACTTTGCGGATTTCTGCCGGGTAATCGAAGAACGGAACGAGGCGCGACCAGTTGCGCTGCCAGGACTGCACAATCGACGGGTAGTCCGCGCCCCATTTCGTATCAAATTCTGTTAGCCGCATTTCAGCTTCTGAGACGGTCGCCGCCGTGTAAATGGCGCGCAGATCCGCCGCCACCGTCTTACGCAATTTCCAGCTTACGAAGTTCAAGCTGTAGCGCACCATGTGCACGATACACAGCTGCACCTGAGTCCTCGGGAACACCGCCTCAATTGCCTCCGGAAAGCCCTTGAGGCCATCCACGCAGGCAAT
>JBDSHM010000278.1:0-3419 GCA_039918495.1 Sulfuriferula sp.
GGTTGCTGGCGAAGCGCTCGCGCAAAAAGTACTCTACTGCTTTCACATCGTGATTCGTGGTGCGCTCGATTTCCTTGACACGCTTGGCATCGTCCTCGGAAAAATCGGTTGCGACCGCATTGAGCACCTCGATGGTGGCGGGTGAAAACGCCGGCACCTCGTGAAGCGCCGGCTCGGCGGCCAGCGCCTTGAGCCATTCGATCTCGACCGTGACGCGATAGCGGATCAGGCCGAATTCGCTGAAATGCTCGCGCAACGCTTCGACTTTGGCTGCATAACGGCCATCCAGGGGAGACAGGGCGGTAAGGGAAGAGAAGCTCATGACAATTTCCGGTAAGGCAAAAGCCTGATTTTACCCGCAAAAGCAGGATACGACTGCGCCGTTGTCGTGCGGCCATTCCTATTGAAAAACAAACTTCCGGCAACGATGCAGCTTAAAACGCAAATGAGGCGTCCCCGTCCGGCTTTATGTCCAGTCACGCCGATCCAGTACCGCCTGCGCGAGGGTGCCGGAATCCACGTGTTCCAGCTCGCCACCCACTGGCACGCCGCGAGCAATACGCGTGACTTTGAGCCCGCGCGCATGCAGCAATTCGGCGATGGCATGCGCCGTCGCTTCGCCCTCGGTGGTGAAATTGGTCGCCAGAACGATTTCCGTCACCACGCCATCGGTAGCGCGCCGGATCAATCGGTCGAGATGGATTTCGCGTGGCCCCACCCCATCCAGCGGCGACAAACGGCCCATCAGTACAAAATACAGTCCGTTGTAGCTTTGCGTCTGCTCCATCATCAACAGGTCCGTGGGCATTTCCACGACAGCCAGTTGGGCAGGATTGCGATTCGGTGCCGCGCAGATTGTGCACAGCGTGCTTTCAGTCAGGTCGTTGCATTTTTCGCAATGCTGCAACTTGACCAATGCCTGATCGATCGCCTGCCCCAACCGTTGCGCGCCATTACGGTCGCGCTGCAGCAAATGATAAGCCATGCGCTGGGCGGACTTGGGACCGACGCCGGGCAATATGCGCAATGCTTCAATCAGACGCTCAAGGCTGGTGGGGGATTTCATAGAAGACTAACGAAGTATAAGTAAAACTTTTTTGCTTGTCGCCACAGGGAATGCAGCGCATAACGCTGTCACTCCACCCTGTGGCAGCTTTCCGGGTTCACAAAATCAAAATGGCAGCTTGAAGCCGGGCGGCAAGTTAAGCCCGGAGGTAAAGCCGGCCATTTTTTCCTGGGTAGTCGCTTCGGCTTTGCGCACGGCATCATTCATGGCAGCGGCGATAAGATCTTCGAGCATATCCTTGTCGTCACTCAGCAGACTGGGGTCGATCGTCACCCGGCGCACGTCGTTGCGGCAGGTCATCAATACTTTGACCATGCCTGCGCCAGCCACACCTTCAACTTCCACATCGGCCAGCTGATCCTGCATTTTTTTCATGTTTTCCTGCATTTGCTGGGCCTGCTTCATCATGTTGCCCAAACCACCTTTCATCATTTCACTGCTCCTTTGCGGTAGATTTAATTTCGACGATGCGGGCATCGAATTGCTGCATCACGTCCTGTACAAACGGGTCGGCGGCGATCACGGCTTCCGCCTCGCTCTGACGTGCTGCCCGCGCCTCATTTTGCTGGCGTACGGGTGTATTGGCTTCGCCTTCTGCCAGACTGATCTGGAGACGCATGGGCCGGCCAAAGTGGGCACTGATTGCTTCACGCAATTTGTCCTGGTAGGACTTGTCGGCAAGATGTTTGTGGGCCACCGGCACACGTAATTGCAGGCAGTCCCCTGCACTCGATTCGAGTTCGCTATGCACTGCCAGCATACGTGCCTGACCCCCTAATTTTAAGGTCGTGACCAATGCCGCCCAATCACCGTCAAAAACCGGGGGCGCGGAAGTGGACGGCGCTACCGGTACAGCAGCCTCAACTTGGGTGGCGGCCGTCGCAATCGGTCGCGGCACGGACAAGCTGGACGCATCAGGCTCCCGCGCAACCAGCGCTGGGACAGGGCGAACCGGACGACTCGCGACGGGCGCAGCAGGTGGTGCTGAAGTGCGCGCGCTTCCTGTCTCGGGTATGAATGCGAGCATGCGCAGCAAGGTCATGGTGAAACCGGCAAATTCATCCGGAGCCAGCGCCAGATCGCGCCGCCCGAGAATACTGATCTGGTAATAAAGCTGGATGGTCTCGGCATCGATGCGTTGCGCCAGATCGAGAATGGCCTCGCGCTCGGGCAGATCATCCGGCAGAGCCGCCGGGACGGTTTGCGCCAATGCAATCTTGTGCAGCAGCGCCCCCAGTTCCTGCAAGGCGGCGTCAAAAGCAATGCTGCGCGCGGCCATTTGATCGGCCTCCTCCAGCAGCGCCGCACCGTCGGCCGCCACCAGCGCATTCAACAGGCTGAAAAGGTAGCGCTGGTCTATTGCTCCCAGCATGCTGCGCACGGTACCTTCCTGCACCTGACCATTGCCATAGGCAATCGCCTGATCCAGCAGCGACAGCGCATCGCGCATGCTGCCCGCTGCCGCACGCGCAATCAGGCGCAAGGCGGCAGGCTCGGACGCAACACCTTCCAGACCGAGCACTTTGTCCAGATGTTCGCGCACCATTTCCGGCGCCATTTGCTTGAGATTGAATTGCAGGCAGCGCGACAGCACCGTGACCGGTATTTTCTGAGGGTCGGTCGTGGCAAGTATGAATTTGACATGCTCGGGCGGTTCTTCCAGCGTTTTCAGCATGGAGTTGAATGCCGCCTTGGAGAGCATGTGGACTTCGTCAATGATGTAAACCTTGAAACGTCCTACCGTAGGGGCGTATTGCGCGTTGTCCAGCACCTCGCGCATATTATCGATGCCGGTGTTGGAGGCTGCATCGAGTTCCAGCAAATCGACAAAGCGCCCGCTATCAATCTGCGTACATGCGGAGCATACCCCGCACGGGGTGGCGCTAATACCTGTTTCGCAGTTGAGTGCTTTGGCGAGAATGCGCGCCACCGTCGTCTTGCCGACACCGCGCGTACCGGTAAACAGGTACGCGTGATGCAGGCGGTTCTGGGTCAGCGCATTGCTCAGTGCGCGCACCACATGTTCCTGACCCTTGAGGTCGGCAAAGATACGGGGGCGCCACTTGCGGGCGAGAACTTGGGTCACTTAGTCGTCTACTGTCGCGTCAAAAATGATAGGAAAACCGGATCTGGTTGAAATTGATACCGTCGTTGGGCTGCTTGATATCTGCATTCGGCAGGTGCTGCAAACGATAATAGCAAAATACCTGCGAGTCTGGTCAGGTTCGGTATCATGTCACTCCCTCGCCAACTGGTGCGCGACTGCCTGAAAATACGATGCATAGAAAAAGAAGGTGGCGAGCCCGACCCCCGGCACTTGCAATAAAAGCTGTGGCTGCTTCCTTCCGGACCT
>JBDSHM010000279.1:0-5747 GCA_039918495.1 Sulfuriferula sp.
GAAACGACACCCCAGGCCATGCCGAAGAATCCCGATATCAAAGTGCCGATCTGGTAAACCAGCAGCATGGCGATGACGGAGGCGATAATGTATTTGAGTGTTTTATCCGACATGAACGGCCTCTGATTTCATAATGAACACACCGCCCTCAGCAGCTTTGTCCGTAAATTAGCCGGTTATCGTCCGGGGCCATAGATGAATATCACAAGGACAATCAAGGTTACCAGCCATCCCATGACATATATTGCCATTGCGCGCTTCGCCTTGTTTTTCTCCCACCAGGTACGCGAGCGAATACCCTTGATGAAAAATACCACCTTGCTGGCCAAATTAACGCATACGAAGTTGATAAGCAAAGCAGGCCTGCACCGATAGCGAGGTTGGCATCACCATGGCCCAGCATGAGACCGAATGTGACAGCCGGAGGAAGCAATGCGGCCGCTTCTCTTCTTCCTGGCGTTCGTCTTCGGATGGTTTGGGCAGTGCAATCTCGACTTACAATACGACTATTCGTGTCGACAGCTGAGAGCCGAGCAGATTCTGAAGGGCATCGAGCACGGACTGGATCTTGTCGTCAGCCACCAGCAGTCGCATAGCTTGCATCTCGTCCTTGCCTACAAGTCCCGGGCGAAAATCGGACACCACAAGCTTTTCCGCGATGGCCGAAACCGTGTCTACACTGCCCGCGTCAGTGACCACTTCAACGTATTTCATGACCGCTCTTTCCGAGCTGCATTAATTGACCAGCCGGTAAAATAAGCGTGCTCATAACCCAAGACACATCAATTCCATTCGGGCGCATGGCTTTTCAAACAGGCTTGCTCTGCTGCTTCACCTGTTCAGCCAAATGCAAAAGACTATTGACCGTCAGCGTGGGCTCGATTCCCCATGGATCAAATAATGCATCGGGTGAACGCTGTACCCACGCGGCCCGCATCCCCGCCGAAATGGCACCGATCACATCGAAGGGGTTGCTTGAGATCAGCCACGCATCGGCTCCCGGCGTACCGGCACGGCGTAAAAAATGACTATATATCCCGGGATTGGGTTTATAGGATTTCATTTCATCCGCGCTCACCACATCGCGGAAGTAATCCCCGATGCCGGCATGGCTGAGCAATGTTTCAACTGCTTCGGCGCTGCCATTCGAAAATGCGAATAATTTAAAACCGTCATTTTTTGCCTGCGCCAATCCGGCTTCCACATCATCGAAAGCAGGTAGCCGTTTATACACTTCCATCAATGCCTGCTTGTCTTGCTGGCTAAGCTCCAGTTTGAGGTAGGCGCATGTGTAATCGAGGGCATGGCGGGTGCAGACGGCAAAGTTTTCATAATTCTGCATCAAACCGCGTCGAAATGAATATTCCAACTGTTTTTCACGCCAGATGCGCGAAAACGCCGGGGCTGTAGAGCCCGTATATTTCTCGAGAGCAACTACTACGCCGTGCGTATCAATTAGTGTTCCATAAACATCAAACGCGAGTGTGATAGCCATATGTTTTTTCTCGGTGAGGTGACCAGTCAATGTGGGAGTTGATCGTCCTGATGCATGCCCATTCGAGCAAACCCACGCGGGATGAGGTAGCAAAAATTTCCGGCATGGCCAAAAGCCTCCGCTAGTTCAGGATAGAGTGCCGAGACGGTTTTCGATAGCGGCACGATGAGTTTATGCTGGTAATGGATACCCAAATTTAGCGTGCTTTTCACTGGTGCTTCGGGTATGTGGCAGTTAAATGGTGTTTTGTTTTTCAAGAATCACCAAAGCGATGCCGCCGAGAATAGCCAGCGAGGCCAATACCAGACGCACGGAAACGGGTTCAGCGAGGAAAACGATACCGCCCAACGCCGCGAGCACCGGTACACTCAATTGCACTGTGGCCGCACTCGTGGCCTTTAATGCGGGTAACACGCCATACCATATGGCATACCCTATGCCGGAAGCCAGTGCCCCCGACGAAACGGCATACCAGAATCCGGCAATATCCCATGTGGCGCGATTGAGCATAAGTGCGCTCAATAGGATCGAGATAGGCGCAGCACGCAGGAAATTACCCGCTGTAACACTGGCAGGATCCCCCGCTGTTTTGCCGCGCAGGGAATAGATACCCCAAGCTACTCCGGCCCCCAGCATCAATAGGGAACCCGACAATGGCGGTGCCGAAAGACCGGGCAACAACAGACCGACAATTCCTCCGAAAGCGAGCATCAAACCGATGATTTGCAGTTTGCGAAAGCGTTCTCCCGACCAGATGCCGTGACCGATCATGGTCGCCTGCACGGCACCAAACAGCAGGAGCGCACCGGTCGCTGCAGGCAGGCTCACATAGGCAAAGGAAAAGCCGGCGGCATACACAAACAGCGTCAATGCCGACAGCCAATTTCCCTTGCCGCCTCGAGGCGTGCGTCGTATCCGCACCAGCAGCCAAAGCATCGCTGCTCCCGAGATCAAGCGGATGGCAGTAAAGCTGGCGGCGTCGATACTGGTATGTTTAAGCGCTGCCCGACACAGCAGCGAATTGCCGGCAAACGCAATCATGGCGAGTACGGTCAGGGTGATTGTGCGGGTAGCTGACATGGGGAACTTTAAGGTCATAAAGTCAGGCTGCATGCCCGCGGCTATTCAATCGCCCTGCCGCAGATTGCCGGCCTGCCGATGCTGCCTGTACCGACCCCGCCCTGCCAAGACCGAATAGCGGCATGTTGACGTAGATATTTTCGTACGTGCCAGGCGAGACTACGTAGGTTTCATGCCAGATCCCCACCGTGCCGTCCGTACCGATGGCACGGTTGAACGATTGCCATGCAGGTAAGTGCTGGGCTTCCTTGTTCCGGGCATAGGCCAGAAGCTGTTCCATGGAACGCCAATACTGAACCTGAATGATGGTGCGTGAAAACCACATTTCTGCGTGAATAAAGCCCAACTCAGGCTGTTGATAAAGTTCCTTGAGCATGCGTGGCATCGCAGATGCGACGGGCAGCCATTTGTGAATTTTGAATGGATTATTGATACGCATGCCGATCAGGAAGACAACAAAATCGTCTTCAAGCGTGGCGGTCAGTCGTTCTCGACGAATCATAATTGACGGCTCCTGATGGACTTGGCGAGTGAGGATGAATCAGCCCGCCCCGGCAGTCGCTGAGGACCGGGCCACAAGCGCGATAAGCGGCACAAGATTGAGCAGAATGATGCCAAGCTTGTAGGCGGCCATGCTGGCGTAGTGGATGGTATCGAAGGTGTCGACCGAGAGCTTGAACCAGCGCGAATGAAGGCGATACATCCAGTCGTGTGCGAGCACGAACGCCCCAAACTAGATGAACAGAATTGCATAGTTAATTGCAACACACCAAAGCAGTATCGCTTTAATCTCGTCTATAGGCATGGCTATTCCTTTTTTGGATGTGGCATACATGAAAAACATCCACGTGGCGAACTGTGAATGACTATGGGCTTGAACACTCGCGAGTTTTATCTCACCACCCAGGTGCCCGCCACGATCAATCGCTCGTTCTCAAATATTTTGCCTGAAAAGGCATCGCCAGCCTGAATAGTGCCCACCCCTTTGGGCGTTCCGGTCATGATTAAATCCCCATCCTCGAATGAAAGGAAACTACTCATCTCACGCAGGATACTGTCCGGTTTATTTAACATGAATTCATAACCTGATTGCTGGGTTAATCGGTCATTGATATAAAGCGCCATTTTGAGCGCCTGGATATCGCCATTAAAGCGCACAAATTCGCTGAATACTGCCGAGTTGTCGAATGCTTTCGCCCGTTCCCACGGCAAGCCCGCAGACTTCAGTCTGGATTGCACCGCTCTTTTTGTCAGATCCAGCCCAAATCCGACCCCGCAGAGTTTTCCGGACCATACTAGAAATGATATTTCACCCTCGAAATCAATCCCATCGTTTTGGTTGAAACAGATATCGTTCGATATGGATGAATTCGGTTTGATGAATATGACTGGCTCGCTGGGGATTGCGTTATTCAGCTCCTCAATATGATCCACATAATTTCTTCCGATACACACGATTTTTGATGGATAGATATCTTTACCATCCAGCCGAACTGATTTCATAAATAGACGTCCAGAGAAGAATTGCTGGCTGGAAATATCAACTTCGCCTTGAAGCGATAGCTCTCAAAACGGGTCAGGGGCGCGTGTAACCCAACACCAACAGCAGCAGCGCAGTCAGAGCCATGGCGGCGTGCAGACCGACGATAGGCATGGACGGTGGCGCGCGATGTTCCCGATTACTCATGCGTACCGCCAGAAGCACCAGGCCGCCGAACAGGGTCAGCACAAACAGCAGCGCCGCATTGTTGTACAACATATGAACGGGGCCGTCGAGAATCTGCTTCCCGAGCAGGCCGAGGCCCAGCAGGGCGACGCCAGCGTGCCCTGCCGCCAAGGCCGGGGAGCCCCGCCGATATCGCACGCCCAGAACCACGAGCCCCAGACCCAGCATCGCCGCCAGAGAAAACAGAACGATTGCGACCAGGATCATGATTTTTCCCGCATCAAAGAGAGATTAAGCATCCGCTTTGTCATTTGAGCGCCAACCAACCCCATTTTCGCATCAAAGCGTTCAGCCGCTTTTCCGCAAGGGGTGAAGGCATGGGCCCGTGGTTCAAGAACGACATCGGCAATATTGATGATGGGTTTGGGCATCCATGCCTCCATCTGGATCGAATGAGAGCAAACAGGAAAAGACCGTATCAAATGGAACAGCCCATGCGCAATGGTGAATATTTTAGAGACGGCAACCAACACAACGTCAGCCCTGCACAGCTGCTTGAAGATATGTCTTGGCATGCTCAAGCGAACTCCAAATGAAACTATCTTCAATAACAATCAGTGAGCCGGACAGCAAGATTCCATTAATGGCTGAAAATTCTGCTTCTCGGTTGCTCGGCACGTGACCACCACCATGCATAAATGTATTCCTCACCTTTCGAAGGTCATCTAGTTGCTTGTAGCTAGCCTGTACGGTGCTGAGATTCAATCCCGCATATGCCGTTAGGTATTTGTGTCGCGCTTGAAGCTCATGCTTTCCCTTAATGTCCCTGCTACCAAGGCTGAGATTCTGCTTTCTTTTGTGATACTCACATATTTCGTTTATCCAGTAGTCCACGAGGCTATAGATGTTCATAAGCATGTCAGGCTTAACAAAATGAGAGAAACTATGATAGTTAGCCTGTGACTCCTCAGCGTCATTGTCGTGTACTTCTATCGGGGCAAGCTCGTCTTCGGCTTGTGCCTCCTGTAGCAGAATGAATAGCTTGTTGAAATAGCTATCCATGCACCGGCAATCCGTATCAATCCGAGCAGTCAGTTTCATTTTTACTAAAAGCTGGCGCGAGGTTGAAATCCCTTTGCGGTTTTTTCGCGCCGGTCGCTTCGAACACGGGATCAGGAGGCATTGCCATCTAACCACCAAGTAACCGGATCACGACGTGGGAACATAGACGAGGAGGAATCGATGGACTTCGCCACTGCGGTGACGACACCGATGACCCACTCAATATGAAAGTGAATATGACGGATTGGTTCATTTACCCAGTTGCCGTAGCTTATTGAGGCGTTTGTTTGTAATGTGGTTGGCCATGCGTCTGCGCGAACGCCAGTTGAGTACTCATGTACATAGGCAGAGCGAACTTCCTCGTACAGCAGGTTTGCATAACTGAACTGACGTAGGAAGTTTGTAGAGAGAGTCGGCCATAAGGCAAGTATTTCTTTTTCTGCT
>JBDSHM010000280.1:0-3767 GCA_039918495.1 Sulfuriferula sp.
CCTGGCTTTTTTGTTTTCTGCATAGTATCAGCCTTACTCTACTATGTCCGGAATTGGCGATGATCGTATTGTTCAGTGATTTCGGTGCAGTTGATCCTTACGTCGGACAGGTCAAGGCTCGTCTGTCGGCTGAGGCACCGGGGCAGCTGGTGATTGATTTGCTGCATCAAGCGCCCGACTTCAATGCGCATGCCGGCGCGCATCTGCTGGCTGCCCTGGCAGCTGGATTTCCGCCGGGTAGTGTGTTTCTGGCAGTGGTGGATCCAGGTGTGGGTACCGAACGTGCTGGCGCTGTTGTAACTGCTGGCGGACATTGGTATGTGGGTCCGGATAATGGACTCCTGTCGGTCGTTGCAGGACGCGATGCACAAGCAAAAATATGGAAAATCGAGTGGCAGCCGGAATTGTTATCCAACACTTTTCACGGGCGTGATTTGTTTGCAGTGGTCGCAGCAGAAATTGCGCGTGGTGAATTTCCATCGCATAAATTGGCGCAAATCGAGAAGCTGCAGACCGAGTTCGATATTGGAGATCTGGAACGGATTATATATATCGATCACTATGGCAATGCGTTTACCGGTATACGCGCTACCGCCATCTCGGCACTCAGTGGGGTGCGTGTTCGTGGTCATGAATTGGTCCACGGAGAAACTTTTGGCAGATTAGCCCGAGGGCAAGGGTTCTGGTTCAGTAATAGTGTGGGATTGCTCGAACTGGCCGTTAATCGAGGCAGCGCCGCTGCAGATTTCGGATTGCGGGTGGGGGATGTGGTCACGGTACTCAAGCCAGGTTAAATGATCAGAATGGCTCGGTAATCATTCACATTGGTGCGTGTCGGGCCGGTCACCAGCAAATCGTCCAAGGCTGCAAAGCAGGAATAACTATCGTGTCTGGCCAATAATATTTCCGGCTTGAGTCCAAGTTTCTGCGCGCGTGATAGCGTGGACGGGTCGATCAGCGCACCGGCATTATCCTCTGTCCCGTCAATACCGTCCGTGTCAGCCGCCAGAGCGTATACAGCCTCCAGGCCTTTCAACTCAATCGCCAGTGCCAGCAGATATTCGGCATTGCGGCCGCCACGACCACCTCCATCGGTCGCGACCGTGGTTTCGCCCCCGGATAAGAGTGCCAGTGGCCGAGGATGCTTGTTTTCGGCCAATATTTGATGGACTTTCCGGGCATGTGCTTGTGCAACCAGTTGTGAAAATTGCGTTTCTGCTTCATTGAGAATAATGACGGTAATACCCTGTTCCTGGAAATAATCTTGAGCTGCGGCGAGCATCCGGCTAGCGCTACCGATGACGTAGTTTTCCGTCCTTGCCAAACAGGCATCACCTGATTTTGGGGTGTCGTCGAATTCGCCGTTTGCACCGCGTTGCAGATAAGTCAGAATGGCAACGTCAGGCTCAATATGGAAGCGATCGAGAATAGCGAGGGCATCGGCAAACGTGCTCGGATCCACGCAGCATGGACCGGAAGCAATATGCGTAGGGTCATCGCCGACGACGTCGGACAGGATCAGCGCATGCACTCGCGCAGCGCCGGCAGCGCGCGCCAATTGCCCTCCCGCGAGCTGGGTCAGGTGCTTGCGAACGATATTGATTTCCTGAATCGTCGCACCCGAATTGACCAGCGAGCGCGTGACGCCACGCAATGCTTGAAGGCTGATTCCGGCAACCGGTAACGCCATCAGGCTGGAGCCGCCACCGGATATCAAAGCGAGCAACAAATCGTCAGCCGTAAGCGAAGATGCCTGTGCCAGCATGCGCTGCGCAGTTTCAGCACCACGCCCATCGGGAAGTGGATGGCTGGCCTCGATCACTTGAATGCGCTGGGTAGGCAGACTATGTTGATAGCGTGTGACCACCAGCCCCTGTAGTGGCGCACTCTCCGGCCAGTTGCTTTCCACCGCACATGCCATGCTGGCAGCCGCCTTGCCGCCACCCAACACCAAAGTGCGGCCTGTCGGCGGTTTGGGTAAATAGGGCGGCACCAGCCGGAGTGGATCGGACCCCGCCAGGGCGGCGTTAAATGAGTAAATCAGTAATTTGCGTGCATGGCCGGCTTGCATACTATTTTTGCGGTTTCAAAATAGGTTTCAAATATTGTCCGGTGTAACTGGCGGGTTTTGCGGCTACCTGCTCCGGGGTTCCGGCAGCGAGAATGCGGCCGCCACCATCGCCGCCTTCAGGGCCGATATCGACTACCCAGTCCGCTGTCTTGATGACATCCAGATTGTGTTCGATTACCACGACGGTGTTGCCCTGATCAGCCAATCGATGCAGGACCTTGAGCAGCATGTCGATATCCTGAAAATGCAGGCCGGTAGTCGGTTCATCGAGGATATACAGGGTGCGTCCGGTATCGCGCTTGGACAGTTCCAGCGACAGTTTGACGCGCTGTGCTTCACCGCCCGACAAGGTGGTGGCGGCCTGGCCCAATTTAATATAACCGAGGCCGACGTCGAGCAGTGTTTGCAATTTGCGTGCAACTACGGGAACCGCATTGAAAAAATCATGCGCATCTTCTACGGTCATTTGCAGTACTTCGTGGATGGTCTTGCCCTTGTACTGGATTTCCAGCGTTTCGCGGTTATAACGTTTGCTGTGGCATACATCGCACGGCACATAAATATCCGGCAGGAAATGCATTTCCACCTTGATGACTCCGTCACCCTGACAGGCCTCGCAACGTCCGCCTTTGACATTGAAGGAAAAACGTCCTGGACCGTAGCCGCGCTCGCGTGCGGTGGGCACGCCTGCGAACAGCTCGCGAATGGGCGTGAACAGACCCGTATAAGTGGCCGGGTTGGAACGCGGTGTGCGCCCGATCGGGCTTTGATCGACGCTGATGACCTTGTCAAACAATGCCAACCCCTGGATCTCGGTATGTGGTGCAGGTTCTGCTGCAGAACCATATAGATGCCGTGCCATCGCGGCATAGAGGGTGTCGTTGATGAGCGTGGATTTGCCGGAGCCGGACACGCCCGTAATGCATACCAGCAGTCCGGCGGGTAGTTCCAGCGTTACATTCTTTAAATTGTTGCCGGTTGCGCCAGTCAGAGACAGCATGCGTTGCGGGTCCGGAATCCGACGGACTTTGGGTAGAGCGATGCGGCGCCGCCCTGACAGATAATCGCCAGTAAGCGATGCCGGATTGGCCAGGATATCGGCAGGCGTTCCTTCAGCGACGACACGACCGCCATGCTCACCGGCTCCAGGGCCCATATCCACTACGTAATCGGCGAGACGGATGGCGTCCTCGTCATGCTCAACCACAATCACCGTATTGCCGATATCACGCAGGCGTTTCAAGGTGCCAAGCAGACGCTCATTGTCGCGTTGGTGCAGGCCGATGGAGGGCTCATCCAGCACATACATCACCCCGGTCAGTCCGGAACCGATTTGCGAGGCGAGTCGAATGCGTTGTGCCTCGCCGCCGGATAACGTGTCGGCGGAGCGGTCCAGTGACAGGTAATCCAGTCCGACATTATTGAGGAAGGTCAGCCGAACAGCTATTTCCTTGATGATGCGGTCGGCAATTGCTTGCTTGTTGCCGGATAGCTTCAATGTTTCGAAAAAGTGCTGTGCCTGTTTGAGCGGTAGCGCCGATAACGTATAGATGGGCTGATCGCTGACGAATACGTGACGTGCCTCGCGACGCAGACGGGTGCCGGCACAGCTTGGACAGGGTTTGTTGTTGAGATATTTGGCCAGTTCCTCGCGTACGACGCTGGAATCGGTTTCTCGGTAGCGTCGTTCCAGATT
>JBDSHM010000281.1:0-3003 GCA_039918495.1 Sulfuriferula sp.
ACCCAGACCAGAATGCCAGCACTCACGAGTGCCAAAGGATTGATGCCACCGCGACCATCCGGATCTTGAGTATCCAACTCAGGGTTATCACCGTCTGCCGTTGACACAAGCTTTGCCTCTTGCCGCACGGCGTGGTGATGGGCTGTTGTATTTAATGCGTTCATCCAGACCAGCACGCGATACCCTGCTGCCGCAGCCAATGCAGCCAGCATGACATTGGTCGGGTCGGGATGTTGTGTGGGCTGGAACAGCTTGCTGAATTCCACTGCCGCTGCAATCAATGCAGCCAGCAGTGCCGGCACCGCAGCGCCCATACGCCGCGCCATACCTAATTGCCATAAATAGGCCAGTACACCGAGTGGCGAATAAGCGGCAAGCACCATCAGCAAACTGGAGAGCGCCAGCGCCTCGGAGGTGTAATAGTGATAATAGAATGGCAGAAAATGCACCTCAGGCAGCCGGGCCAGACCAGCTTGCCAATTCAACCAGCCGGAAAGATGATCGTTTTGCAGCATTACCACCGCGACAAGGTAAAACGGCAAGGCGAGCGCTGCCAACCACCGAATCTGCAGTCGTATCTGGGCGGTGAAGCCATGCGCGAACAGCCGCTGGTACACGACAGCCCCCAACCCCATGCCCAACGCACGAGTCACTACGGATGCACCTTGCGAAATACCCGACTCCAGGAACAACTGCGTAATCTCGATCAGCACACCCAGCAGTGCGCCTGCGCTCATCGCGACCAGTACCTGAGCTGTCTTCGGCCCGCGCAACCAGCGCGCCATCAATGCGCCCAGCGGCGCTACCACAAGCGCTTCTTCACCCAATCGAGCAACGCAACGCAACGCATCACTGCAAACGACAGGTGACACAAACCAGCTGTCGCGCCCCGTAGCGAGACGCGTGGCGAGCTCATTTGACGCTATCACAAAATCATACGGGAACAGACTCAGCGCCAGATAACTAAGCAGATACAGCACAAACGCTGCAGTCAGTGCTGCCTCACCCCCTTCACTCAGCCGTGAGAAACGGTACGCGATGGCTTCGCCTGCCAGCAGCCATATCCCCGTACCCAGCACGCTGCCAATGATTTCCGCCACGATGTCATTGAGCGAAACAGTGCGCGGCGGAAAATACATTTGAGTAAATTCGATTCCTACCGCCACCGTGATGCACACCGTCAACGTAACGATGCTGACCGCCCAATAACCGACACTACTACGCGGACGCTGCGCCCACATCAGCAAAAATGCCAGCGGCATATACAGCACCAGGTTTGCGACCCAGTCGGCGCGAGAAATCGTACCCATGGCCAGCCAGGGGATCGCAGCAAAATGCTGCAAAGCCTGATCCCATGGCACATGATGGAAATCCAGCGGTACCAGACTGCCGTAAATCACAAAGCTCAGGTAAGCCAGCGCTGTATAGTTGATCAACGTACTGCGTTCGGGCTTTTTGCTCATGAATCCCTCTTATTTATAGTGTGGGCGTTGCAGCAGGAGCGGTACGTATGCGGGCGGCTGTGTACTGGACAATGCGCCCATATCATCGATATTACGGTGTTGCCCGGCATAGTCATATGTCATGTCGAGCGGCCCGTTCAGCCGCTTTGCAGCCACGCGCAGCCGGTGTATTGGCGTCACATTCAGTTCAGGTGGCGCTGCATCGGGGCGTCGCAGATATAGCTTGGCGCTGGAATAATCCTGTACCAGATTGCCTGCACTGACGAACCCTGCCACGGGCCGGCCTGCGAAGATCAGATTATGCGTGAACATCACGTCTGCCACTGGCGTGCCGGGGCGATGCAGCAGACGTACGCCGTCGCCGCTGGCGACGATGGTATTGTAGGCAATCACGATGGTTTTAGGCATGTCATGATGCGGCTGGATATGTACTGCATCACCCGCCGGGTTAACGAAGATATTGTTGTACAGTGCAATATTCCCCTCCCCCTGAAACAGAACCTCGGTCGGGTTGTTATAGAAAAAATTCGCGTAAATTAGGTAGCGGTCATTCACACCATTACCCGCCAGGGGCCAATGCCCAACCAGCACATTGGGGCGCGCCAATTGGCCACTACTGCCATTTTTTGCCTTGCTGAACACATTGTGTCTGATAATGGTTTGCTGTGCCGTGTCAGGCATTCCCGGCACATCGGCGCGGCTGATCTGGTGCTTTATTTGCAAATTGTAACCGAGTGTATCGGCAATATAATTGTATTCAATCACGCCGCCGACAAATGCGTCGTTACCATCCGAATTGCCAAGGTACATGCCCGTGCCCGCGCCAATAATCACATTGTTACGAATCACCCAGCCCCATGTCGGACATTTGGTTGAGATGCCCACTGTCTGCTGGTTATTGCCGTGACCGAGGATGAACAAGCCCGACAGCGTAATGTGATGCGCAAAATGCGCATGGCCTTCAGCCCGCACAGCATCTACCGGCAGGTTATTTCCATCCAGTACCAGATCACGGATTTCTATATACGCCGAATCGACGATGCTCACCGTATTGGCATTCACGCGGGCGTGAAACACGGCACGCGCCAATGAAACGGGCCCGGCAATAATGATGTGATAATAAGGCAGACCGCTGAGATGATGCACCGGCAGACCGTTCATGTAATCGCCCGCGGCGAGCTGCAGCTTGTCGCCGGGTCTCAGCGTGTTGAGCAATACGCGATAATTATCCGGATTGGCGTTGATTATTCGTGCATCAGCCGTGCTGGCTATTCCAGCCCATATAATGAGCACGACCTGCCACGCATAGCGCCAGGCGGCCGGCATGCTGCTAATCCGGCATACCGACAAGTTTTTGTTCAAGCTGACGCACCAGCGCATTGACGTTCTGGCGGCTGGTGTCCATTACCACATTCGCCACTTCGCGGTACAACGGATCGCGCTGATTGTACAACTCGCGCAACCGCGCTTTGGGATCGGCTGTTTGCAACAGCGGGCGGTTACGATCATGGCGCGTGCGTTGCCATAAATCCTCCACCGT
>JBDSHM010000282.1:0-2255 GCA_039918495.1 Sulfuriferula sp.
AAAAAGAATACTTACTAGGAAGAGACCATTTTTTGTACTGTTCAGTTTTTGGGAACATACTTAAACTTTATTTTGGGTTATCTGAAAGGCCGTTTAGCTAGTGCTCAAGGTCAAGAGACACTACGCAGCTTTAATCAAGCAGTGTCATCTGCACCGTTGGATTAGCCGTCAGTTGCAACAGCATTTGATTCGTCGAGACGGATGGCGCACTCGACAACAAACATGATGCAAAACTCAATGTAGTCATGATCAATTACTTTTCGCTCCATTGTTTGGATAACATAGTTCCCACCCATCATTCGTAGTACGGCTGGTAGGCGTGATCGAAACTTGACGTACTTTTTGTAGTTGATTCCAAGAGAGAGAATACGAACAGCATTTTGGAGTGCTTCAATAGATTTCTGGGCGGCATCGACAAACTCTCCAACACGGTCAAGCCCCTCCCCCCGAAGCCCAATTTGACCCGCTGACATGAAAGTCATCCTTGGACCAAATGAGAATGCACGGCGGGAAAGGCTATTGGTCACTTCTGACGTATATGCGTCAATCAACTTTTCGTAGGCTAGCGCTATTTCATGTGTTGATTCTTCATAAACCTTCCTCGTGGCAAGGTCCATCGCCTTCTTGAGATGCAACTTAACCTCATCGTTTGATACGTACTCGATTAGAGAAATCTCCGAGAACTCCAAGCCGAATACCAGTGGGGACGCTTCTGTGAAGAAGTCAGTCACGGAAGCACGAAATGATTCGATATCTAACCTGGATGGGAGAGTACCAGAGTGCTTGAGCGATACTCTGGCCTTATTAAGGCGTCGCATACTTTCTTTTTTCGGAAGGTTAGCACCTGTGATCTTTGGGCTCAAAATATCCCAATAATCAAGGAAGCTGGGTTGTCCCTTCCCCGCATTCAAATGCTCTGATGTAATTTGTAAGAAGAATTCGATCGAATCATGAAACGTCAAGACAGACGCGGCCGCTTGAATTTCAGGAAGCCGAGATTGCTCGATTGCTAAGGTGTAAAGATACTTGGCAAAGGATAGACGTTGGAGCGTCGAGTGATGAAGTGTCATGATAGCTAACAATTAAAATAGGGAAGCCAGCGTCCGTATAACAATTAATATTTATCGTGCCAATTATACTTGCGTAATAGGTTGATTCGAAAATATTTTATTTTTCTACGTCTCTTTAACAACCTTCAATATAGGGCAGCTTATCAACTCTATCGAGAGAGTATTTATCCCGTTATTTTGCGCATTACTAGAGAAATGAAATGCATAGCGCCTCCTACCAATGCTTTCCATCGAGCGCCCCATATGACGGAGACGAAAACCTTCTCGGTTTTGCCATGAATGACTGCTCCAGGCACATCACAATTATTCTCGCTATCCATTCAAACAAGTACTTCAACCCTCTACCAGTACCCCATCTGCCAATTGCAGTACACGCTGCATGCGCCCGGCCAGATCGGGGTCATGCGTCACCACCAGAAAGCTGGTGCCGTGTTGCTGGTTCAACTCCAGCATCAATTCCTGGATGCCTTCGGCGGTATGGCGATCCAGATTGCCGGTCGGTTCGTCTGCCAGCACGCAGGCAGGTTGCGTAACCAGCGCGCGCGCAATGGCAGCACGCTGGCGTTCACCACCGGAAAGTTCGCCGGGGGTGTGGTCGAGACGATGTGCAAGGCCAACTTCCTTGAGCACTTTGGCGGCGCGCTCGTGGGCTTCAGCCGTGGGCATGCGCCGGATCAGCAGCGGCATGGCAACATTGTTCAGCGCGGTAAATTCGGGCAGCAGATGATGAAACTGATAGACGAATCCCAGCGATTCGTTGCGCAGTTTGCCGCGCTCGTTTTCGCCCATATGCTGAATGTCACGTCCCATGATTTCGACACTGCCGGCGCTGGCGTCGTCCAGGCCGCCCAGCAGGTGCAGCAAAGTGGATTTTCCGGAACCTGAAGCGCCCATGATGGCGATTCGCTCGCCGGCTTCCACGATCAGGTTGACGCCCGCCAATACGCGTACATCCAGCCTGCCCTGACGATAGGTTTTTTTCAGATCGCGGCAGGCAATCACCTGCTTATTCATAGCGCAAAGCCTCCGCAGGATTGGTGCGCGATGCACGCCAACTTGGATAGATGGTCGCCAGCCACGACAGCACCAGCGACACCACGCCGATCACCCATACATCATGCCATTCCAGCCTGGATGGCAATTCGCTGATCTGGTACACATCGGACGACAGGAAATGCACACCAA
>JBDSHM010000283.1:0-2045 GCA_039918495.1 Sulfuriferula sp.
AATTGTTACAAAACGACGCGCGATTTCCCTATGCTTAACGGGTCATCGCTGCTTTCCGTGCATCTGCGTTTTGGAACGGTGTCCATTCGCCAACTGGTGACCACAGCCCAGGGTATCGGCGGTCAGGGAGCGGATACGTGGTTATCCGAATTGATCTGGCGCGAGTTTTACCAACAAGTCCTGTGGCACCATCCACGCGTGGCGGCCGGGTATGCCTACAAGCCCGAATTCGACGCCATTGCATGGCCGAACCCGCCCGGACATTTCGAGGCCTGGTGCGAAGCGCGAACCGGTTACCCGCTGGTGGATGCAGCGATGCGCCAGCTCAATCAGACCGGCGCCATGCATAACCGCCTGCGCATGATTGCCGCTTCATTTCTGGTAAAGGATTTGCATGTGGATTGGCGTCAGGGCGAACGTTATTTTGCCGACAAACTGATTGATTTCGACCTTGCCGCCAACAATGGCGGCTGGCAATGGGCAGCCTCCACCGGCTGCGACGCGCAGCCATGGTTTCGCATCTTCAATCCGATTACCCAGTCGCAAAAATTCGATGCCGAAGGCGCATTCATCAAGCGCTATCTGCCTGAGCTGGCTCAGCTGCCTGCCAAACACATCCACGCGCCGTGGCTGTTGACACCTGACAACCAGTGCATGTACGGGGTTGTCATAGGCCATGATTACCCTGCCCCGATTGTCGACCATGCGGCCGCACGGGCACGAACGCTGGCGCTATACAATGCGGCCGCAAAAAAACGGGTGCCCAAATAAAAAAGGGCACAGCCTGCGCTGTGCCCGGATGTGCTGCCGACCTGAAACTTAAGCTTCTTTGTGGTAGGAAACCACTTTTTCGACTTCGTTTTTCGAGCCGAGGATGACGGGCACGCGCTGGTGCAGGCCTTCCGGTTGCAGCTCAAGAATCCGCTCGCGTCCGGTACTGGAAGCGCCACCGGCCTGCTCGACGATGAAGCTCATCGGGTTGGCCTCATACAGCAGGCGCAGCTTGCCGGCCTTGGCGGGGTCTTTGGTGTCTTTGGGATACATGAAGATGCCGCCGCGCACCAGAATACGATGCACTTCGGCCACCATGGAAGCGACCCAGCGCATGTTGAAATCGCGTTCGCGCGGGCCGGTCTTGCCTTCCAGACATTCCTGCACGTAACGCTTGACCGGGGCTTCCCAGAAGCGCTGGTTAGAGGCGTTGATGGCGAATTCCTTGGTGTCGGCAGGGATTTTCATGTTGGGATTGGTGAGAATGAATTCGCCGATGTCGCGATCCAGCGTAAAGCCGTTTACGCCATGACCGGTCGTCAGCACCAGCATGGTGGATGAGCCGTACAGCGCATAACCGGCGGCAACCTGTTTGGTACCCGGCTGCAGGAAGGACTCGGCGGTTGGCGAGTCGCCTTCGCCAGGACAACGCAGGATGGAGAAAATGGTACCGACCGAGATGTTCACATCGACGTTGGAGGAGCCGTCCAGCGGGTCGAATACCAGCAGGTATTTACCGCGTGGATACTGGCCGGGAATCTGGTAGACGTCGTCCATTTCTTCGGAGGCCATGGCGGCCAGGTGTCCCGCCCACTCGTTGGCCTGAATGAAGATTTCATTGGTGATGACGTCAAGCTTTTTCTGGGTTTCGCCTTGCACGTTTTCTGAATCCAGACTACCCATCACGCCGATCAGCGCGCCTTTATTGACGGCGTTGGAGATGACCTTGCAGGCGGTGACAACGTCGTTCAGCAACGAAGTGAAATCACCCGTTGCGCCCTTGATCTGGCGTTGTTCTTCGATAATGAATTGGGTGATAGTTGTGCCGATATGCATGGCCGAGGCCTTTCCAGAATATTCAAAAGTACTAATTATATCAGATTGATGGCCAGGCTCAGTCGTTGCTGCTATTGAGCTTGTCGCCGGGCAGAAAATTCCAGGTGCGGGTGATGCTCAGGATGTCGACCTGATTGTGCATGGCCTCAGGAAAGGGTGAAAAAGGTCCCGCGCGGCGAACGATGGCGACCGCGGCCGCATCCAGAATTTTGGAGCCG
>JBDSHM010000284.1:0-3607 GCA_039918495.1 Sulfuriferula sp.
AGGCGTATGACTGCCTGTCACCACCTCAATCCCTACGCCGCCCAGATTCTTGAATTCTTCCAGCAAATCATGCATTTTTCCGCTACCCATCTGATAACGACCCGGATGCGCAATGACTGCCTGGCCCCCACTTGCCACTATCCAGCTGACAGCCTCTACCAAGCCAGCCCATTGATGGCTGACATAACCAGGCTTGCCTTTGACCAGATATTTTTTGAATACAGTACGTACAGCCTTAACGATGCCTTGCGCCACCAAATAACGCGCAAAATGCATGCGGCCGATCAAATTTTGGTTACCCGCATGCTGGTAAGCGCCTTGCAAGCTGTTCTTGATGCCCGCCTTCTCAAGTTGAACGGCCATTTTTTCCGCCCGCGCTCCACGTCCGTGACGGATACCTTCCAATCCTTTTGTCAGTATGGGATGAGCCGGATCGATTCCTAAACCGACAATATGCAGGGTATGACTACCCCAAGTCACGGAAATTTCCACACCGTTTACCAATTGGATACCATGCACCAGAGCAGCTGCACGCGCGGCTTCCAGGCCGGCGACATCATCATGATCGGTAAGGGACAACACCGTGACCCCCTGAGCAGCCGCGCGTGCGACCAACTCGGCTGGGGGTAACATGCCATCAGAGATATTGGAATGGCAATGCAAATCGAAATTTTGGTCAGGCATGGTGGGTGACTTGTGAAGTACAGGCAAATCATAGCAAAATACGCTCTCTCCCACTATCCTGATATGTGCTTAATCTATGCCTATCCCTGCGGAAATTCGCACCAGCTTTGCGGAAGCAAACAATCTTGTACTGCAATCTTTTTCCGAATCCGGCATTCAGGCAGGCAGCCAGGTGACTCCCGACCAACTGGGCGAAGCCATTGAGCAGTTCCTGTATGTGTTCGATAAATTGGACAGTGAATACGGTGAAGCCGGCCCTCTCCCCTACGACGACGTGAGCCAGATGGGAGACCATGCCATCGGATTTATAATGGATTTGGCCTACTGGGCAGAACGCTTGCGTCTGCCAAAATCAAAAATGGACCTGGAAAAAACCGCATTGGCCCTAGCGCACTGGGTAATCCGCCATGATGGTGAATTACGCACACTGGAGCCGCTCGTCAACAGCCTGGCCGCCAGCGCCAACCTGACTCAGGAGGTCCCTACACTGACTGCCATGTGCGAAGTAATCGGGGACGTAATCGAGCATGCCGCACCTACGATCAAAAGCGATCTGGAAAAAAATGATCCGACTCGCCCTTGGCGCATCCTCAATTTCAATTACGCGATTGTTGCCACACGTACTCAGAACAAGACCTTGATGGAAAAGGCTTTCGATACGCTAGGGAGGAATTTGCCCGAGGATTGTCCGGAATTTTTTGAGCAAGGATTGCAGCAGGCTCAAAAAGGCGTCTATAGCGCTGAAGTGCGCGGATTGATGCAGGATTACTTTACACGCTGGGCTACCAGGCACTAACACCATGAAATTTCTGTTTGATTTTTTCCCTATACTGCTTTTTTTTATTGCTTATAAATTCGGTGGGATTTACGTTGCAACCGGCGTCGCCATTGCGGCCAGTTTTGTACAAATAGGTTGGGTAATGGCGCGCGGCAAAAAAGTCGAGCCCATGATGTGGATCAGTCTGTCCATTATTGTCGTATTCGGCGGCGCAACCCTATTGTTGCATAATGAAACCTTCATCAAATGGAAGCCAACCGTGCTTTACTGGCTATTTGCAGCGGTTCTATTAGGCGGCTCATGGCTGTTCAATAAAAACGTTATGCGGTCGATGATGGCCAAACAAATCAGTCTTCCCGATCCTGTGTGGAACAAACTCAACTTGAGTTGGGCAGTCTTTTTCATCGTCATGGGCGCGACTAATTTATATGTGGCGTACAGCTTCTCCACCGATATATGGGTGGATTTCAAACTGTTCGGCAGTACTGCCATGATGCTGGTATTTGTCATTGCACAAAGCCTCATCCTGGCTAAACACATGAACCACGAGGAATAGATAACGTGTGGTATGCAATCATCAGCACTGATGCCAACGACAGTCTGGCCCACCGCATGGCTGCTCGGCCTGCGCATCTGGAGCGTTTAAAAGCACTCCAGAATGAAGGCCGCTTGCTCCTAGCCGGCCCCTTTCCCGCAATCGACAGTCTGGATCCAGGCCCCGCAGGTTTTTCCGGCAGCCTGATTGTGGCGGAGTTCGATTCACTTGAAGCCGCGAAAGTTTGGGCGGATGATGACCCCTATGTCGTTGCGGGTGTTTATGCCCAAGTTATTGTAAAACCATTCAAGAAAGTGCTGCCCGCATGAACACAATTGAACTTATGCGCGATCGGTTGGCCTTAATACCGGTAGAACATCTTGATATTGAGGATGAAAGTGCGCAACATGCAGGACATGCCGGTGCCAGAAGCGGAGGCGGCCATTACAGGATGCATATTATATCGGCGGCCTTTCAGGGAAAAACTACCCTAGCTCGACATCGTATGGTATACGATGCACTGGGTGAGTTAATGCATCATCAAATACATGCCCTGAGCATCACTGCGCATACACCAGAAGAATTATAGTCACTCTAAATTAATTTAATTAAAGGATCACCAGATGCGTTTGAAAAAAATTGCTGCCGCTACTGTTTTTGTTTGGGGTATTGCTGCACTGACTGGCTGTAATGCAGCCGACACTGCTGGCAAGCCGGATACAAAACCCGCTGCTACCACCTCCTCGAAACCAATCGCGGTTGTAAATGGCGTAGCCATTCCTCAGAGCCAGTACAATCTGCTCAAGCAGGATCGCATTCAACAAGGCCAGCCCGACAATGCCCAGACTGAAGCCGCACTCCGCGACAGTTTGATCAACGCACAGATACTTGCTCAGCAGGCCACTAAAATGGGGCTGGATAAGGATCCGACCATGCAAACCCGCCTGGAGCTGGTTAAAACTGAAATGCTGGCTAAGGCTTTTCTGGCAAATTACGTAAAAGCCCATCCTATCAGCGAAACAGAACTGAAAGCACAATACGACAAAGTTAAAGCCCAGATGGGTAACAAAGAATATGAAGTCAGCCACATTCTGGTAGGTAGCGAAGCTGAAGCCAAGAAAATCATTGCTGAACTCAATAGCAAAAAGGCCAAATTTGAGGATTTAGCCAAGAAGGAATCCAAAGATTCTTCCGCCGCAAAAGGTGGTTTGATTGGCTGGGCTGCCCCAAGTAGCCTGGTAAAAGAATTTTCCGATGCGATGGTGCAGCTGAAAAAAGGCGAATACACCAAAACGCCTGTTCATACACAATTTGGCTGGCATGTCATTCGCGTTGACAATATACGTGATCTGAAAGTTCCACCATTTAGTGAAGTAAAGGACCAATTGCGCGGCCAAATGGAACAGGAAATGGTTAAAAAAGAAATTACCGATATGCGCGCTAACGCCAAAGTAGAATAATTATCTATTTAGGAAGTAAAAAGCGCGGCAAATGCCGCGCTTTTTGTTGGCTGTGCCGGACGAAGCCGGCCTGTAGCGCTAACCGGCGATCAGGCGGCGGATTGGCCGTTCTGCGACCGCGTACGACGCTTGGCCGCGAACGCGCCCAGC